>CAJXFJ010000011.1 GCA_913052515.1 uncultured Flavobacteriales bacterium
AATTGCCAAAAGCAAGAATATTTACTTTGGAAATAATTATGACTTAGCTTTTTATGATCAGAAAGAGCAACAATTATTAGAAGTTAAAGACAAGGAAAACAAGAATTATGGAATAGACGTGGCTTCCATTTTTCCATTAAAAGGAGATCGTGTTTGGGTAGCTAGTCGAAATCGGGGATTGCTTCTTGTTGAGCGTGATTCAATTCTTTTAGAAATCAATAAAGAAAAAGGATTTCCTGTAGATTTTTGTAATCATGCTTTTGCCCATGGAAACTACCTTTATGTATCCTCAAATACAGGCATTTTTCGCATTAATGTAAATTCTGAACATGTTGAATACAAGCTATTAACACAAGACAACGGACTGCTATCGAATGAAATTCATTCCTCACTTTTTTTCAACGGATTTTTATACTTAGCAACGAATGATGGAATAAATCGTCTAGATACTGGACTATTTAATTTAACGTATGCCAAAGCGGAATGCATTCTCGAAGAAATTAGATTAAATGGAGAGATCATAGCTTCTCAATGGTGTAAGTGGTCAGAAAGTAATGATGAAATGGAAATTAGTTTAGCTTCAAATTCATTTGAAAATGCATTAAATGGCCTATTCCGTTATCGCTTAAACTCCGATGAAGATTGGCGATATACGAATGATTCTAAAGTGTTTCTAGTGAATTTATTACCGGGTAATTATCGTTTTGAAGCACAGTCTTCAGGGGTTAATAAAGCATGGGGGGCATCTACCTTTTTTAAGTTTCAAGTTCCAACTCCCTACTATCAAACCTATTGGTTCTATTTACTGATTATCGGATTGAGTTTATTATTTGCTTTTCTCATTTTCCGAAATCGAATACGAAATGCCAATCGTTTAAATGATTTAAGGTCTTCATTAATGCATGCACAAAACCATGCACTAAGCGCCCAAATGAATCCTCATTTTATCTTTAATTCCTTGAATTCAATTTCCAATGGATTATTGAATAATGATACCCGCAGCAGTGTGCTTTACATTGGAAAATTTGGAAAGTTGATGCGCACCATTTTTGAGAATTCAGAAGAAACCTTTATTTCTCTAAAAGAAGAATTAGAAGCGGTTGAACGATATTTAGAATTAGAAAAACTGCGGCTTCAAGAAAAGCTGACGTATGAGTTATCGATATCGGAAGACCTTGAAATTGATGCCATTTATATTCCTGCATTACTCATTCAACCCTTTTTAGAAAATGCTATTTGGCATGGCGTAGCTCCCTTAAAAAAAGGGGGCAATGTTAAGCTATCAATTTTGCAAAAAGGGCAAAAGCTAGAAATAAAAATTGAGGATAATGGGGTAGGCATGGAAGATATTAACCAATTGATAAAAAAGGCACAGAAAAAATCAGCATTACAAATTACTTTCAAGCGATTGAAATTAATTGAAAAAGTGTACAAAGAAAGAATAGAAATATTTTCAAAGCCTATTTATCCCAAGCAGAAAGTGCCTGGAACTGCAGTATACATTCGAATTACATTAATAACTACTAAACCATAGATGGAATGAATGCAATTATTATTGACGATGAACCCTTTGCAAGTAAAAATCTACATGCCATATTAAAATTATTTGAGCAAGATGTATCGGTTATAGCCATTGCAAGTTCAGCTGCTGAAGGTATAGAACGAATCGATGAATTGAAACCTGACCTTCTTTTTCTGGACATAGAAATGCCTGGAGGTGATGGATTTGAGGTTTTAGAGAAGACAAGCTATAAAGATTATCAAGTGATTTTTATAACGGCATATTCAGAATATGCCATTAAAGCGCTTCGTATTAACGCCTTAGATTATATCACAAAACCGGTAGACCCAGATGAATTGACAGCAGCCATTCAAAGGGCGAAACAAAATCTAGGAAAGCAACATTCCAATACGTATCAAGAATTACTGAATGGACATCAAAAAGGACGCTTTGATCGTTTGGCCATTCCAACGATGGGAGGGTTAAAGTATATTGATTTAAAGGAAATTATTCGATTGGAGTCTTCTAGTAATTATACGACCATTTATACGCAAAAAGAAAAACCAACCTTGGTTTCTAAAACCTTAAAATCTTTTGATCAAACGCTAAGCGATTCTGGTTTTATCCGAGTGCATCAATCACACCTAGTAAATCAACAATACATTACTGAATTTCATCGAGGCGATGGGAGTTATTTGGTATTGTCAAACAAAGAAAAGGTACCAGTGAGTAAGTCGAAGAGGGGAAGATTAAAAGAACAGTTTGTCAAAGTATAATTTTTGAATTCTAATTAAGAGGAGTGTAATTCTCACTGAATAATATCAGATTATCATTCTCCTTAGCTTTTTATTTCTATCGCATTAAATTTTATAGCTATTAATCTATAAAAAAAGTAGCTATGGAAAAAAGTAAAGTACTGTCCAAAAATTATATTTTGGCGATTTTAATGATTTGCAGTCAACTTATGATTGCTCAAATTAACTCATTTCAACGTCGGATTGAAGTTGTTGATTCAACAAATTTTAATAGAGTAAGGGAAATGCCTGTTGCCCTAGAAATTAAGAATAATGAGATATACATTGGAGGCTCTATGGTTGTTGCTAATGTAAATGATTCTCAAGATTTAATGATGGTAAGAGTAGATGCAAGTGGAAATGTTCTCAATAGTAGTTTGTTAGCTACTAGTGCAAGAGAGTTAGGGCAATCAATGACCATTCATCCCAACGGAGATTCTATTGTAATAGCAGGAATGTCAAGACACAGCAATCGAAATGTTCCAACAATATGGGTTTACAATTTAAGTTCGCAAAACTTTGAAACAAACGAAGAGTTATTTCAGTTTGATAATAATTCAATGATTAGAGATATTGCTACCCATCGAAATGGAGATAGTTTAATTACTACTGGTTCAATTCATCATGGAACTCATGGAATGCAATCTTTTCATTTTGGGACTATCCCAAATTCTTTAAATGCATCAAACTATAAAAGTTTACAACCAGATAATGTAAGCAATAGAATGTATGGAAATTCCATTGCGCAAAGCAGTAGTCGGAATGAATCATATATAGTAGGATATGTTGTAGGGAATGGAAATGATGGCTTTTATTGTAAGTTAGACTCAAATAATCAAGTCATTGATTATTCAACATATAGAATTCAAGGGGCAAATACTAATTGTAAAATTATTTTTCGTTCTATAACACCTATTTTAGACTCTAGTCAATTTATCGCAGTCGGTAGTACAGATAATTGCAATGGAAGTTCTGGATTAGGAGATCGAGATGCTATTGTAATGAGGTTAGATTCTTCAGGTAATGTGTTATTCAGTCAAGTTATAGGCACAAGTAATGCTGATGAATTATTTGTGGTTAAGCCTTCACTACAAAGTAAAACTAAATTTTACCTATTTGGTAGTACAATACATGCAAATGGATATGGTGGTGAAGATGTTTTTTTAGCGTCATACAATTTGCCATCACCATATATTCAGGAAGGGGTAGAGCTTAACAATATTCGACTTTTTGGTGATTCAGGAGATGATAGACCAATTGGTGTATCAGATATGATGAAGGTGACCACAAATAGTGTCGGAAATGATCTTGTTTTATTTTCAGCAGCAGTTGATTTCAATACTAATAATCAAGATATTTTATTGGTAGGTACAACCATGGATGCTGATTTATCAAATGATTGTGAAATCGTAGTAGGGTTTGATACTTTAATACACCAAATTGATATGACTATAGATAATGTAGATTTTATCAATCCCAATCCACATGCTTCAGCAAATTTAAATTTGCATAATTCTAGTGTTTCTGCGATTGATTTATGTCCATTGACTTGCACCATATCAGATACTTCAGGTTGCAATAATGGAAGTCTGTTTGTATCTGTTATGGGTGGTGCGCCCGCATATACTTATAATTGGTCTACAGGTCAAACTACTCCTAGTATTCATAATGTTGCCTTTGGTAATTATTCGGTAACTATTACTGATTCAAACGGTGATACAACATCTTGCAGTTATAATTTAATTGGAAATCCATTAATAGTAACACAATCGCAAACAGATGCTAATTGTGGGCAATGTGATGGAACGATTAGTTTATCTGTAAGCAATGGAGTGGCTCCTTATCAATATCAACTCATTGGAGGTGCATCTAATTCAACTGGAAATTTTTCAGGTTTATGTCCAGGTTTACATAAAATTTTAGTTTCAGACTCAAACAATTGTAGAACTCAAGTGGAAATTGTCATTAATGCTGTTACAGCATGTTGGCAACAAACTACACAAATGAATTTCTCATCTGATTGGGGAAATGATATTGAAACAGATTTTCAAGGGAATGTATATGGAGTTGGTACCTATACCGAAATGACAGAGTTTGAATGTAATGGCAATATTATTCCAATTAATATGGGTAATGGCAATACGGGTATGTATCTAACAAAATACGATCCTTGCGGAGATCCTCTTTGGGTAGCTTATACAACTAATGCAAACAATGCTGAATTTGCAACTGCTAATACCATAACAATTGATGAAGATAATGGGATACTATTCGTAGCAGGTGAATATGACGGACAGTTCTTAGATTTTGTTGATGGTACCGGAATGACTCATAATGTAACTAACTATTCAAGAGGACAAATGTATTGCGCAGCCTATGACATGAATAATGGTGCAATGATATGGTTAGTTGATTTATGGTTTATACCTGGAGTAACTGCTACAGATTTTAAACCGACTGGTATTTGTCATAATACTTCTGATGTGTTTGTTGTAGGTTATTCTGATTTTGGTGCTGCTGACTTATCTTGGTTTATAAAAGTAGATGCAAGTTCAGGAAGTACACAATATGAAGATATTTATGCAGACAAAAACTGTTACTTTGAAGATATTGAAATACAAGCTTCAGGAGATTTAGTGGTGGTTGGAAAGTTTATTGGGGATATTGGCTCTTCAATTGGAATAGCTCCTTATCCAATCACTTCAGGTAGTTCGGGTACATTGTATGATGGTTTTGTAAGCGGAATCTCCGATATAGGAACATCTTCGAGTCAAAATTGGGTTTACACTTTAAATGCAACTGGCGGACATGGTGAGTTGTATGATGTTACTATTGATGGAGATGATATATATACAATTGGGACCATTGAAAATCAAACGTCTAATTCATTTGTTCATTCTGGTTCGACCTCAGTTTCTGTTCCTTCTCCTTTCGGTAAAAAAGCAGTTGTAGCCAGATTAATGGCAAGCGGAAATTATGGGACAAATTCTTGGTTGACTTACTCTGACCCAAGTAATGAAATGGAAGGTAAAGGTATAGATTTATTTGGAGATGATTTGGTAATGAATGGAAACATTTCAATACCTGGATCTGTACAATTTTATTACGCAAATTCAAGTGGTACAGCAGGATTACTCAATGGGGTTATGGGTAACGCTAATTCACCCAATGCATTATGGATTGCCCAAACCGGCTTGTTTACAAGTTTTCAATCCATTGCAACTACTGATGGGGGGGGGAATCAAAATGCTGAAGCAATTTCTACAAATGGAACATTTGCTTATTCAATCGGGGATTATACATTTGATATCAATGTAACCCCATTTCCTATAGATGGAGGAATACCTTTTAATCAAAAGGCATTTTTCTTAAGAAATGTAGTGACAATTCCTGGAGTTCCATTTCAAAGAAATAAAGAACAAGAGGAAACCCTTAGTCAGATAGACGCTAAAGAGCATCAACTTTTCAGAGCCTACCCAAATCCAATGAATAATCAATTAAACATTGAAATCATTAATGCTGGAATGTTTGATCTTGAAATGCTTGATTTAAATGGTAAGACAATCTTTCAAGAGAACCGACTTGAAGGTGAGTATACCCATACTCTTGATTTATCTTCTTATGCAAAAGGGGTTTATTTGCTAAGAATGGTAAATGCAGAAGAAGTAAAGACCCTAAAAATTATTAAACAATAATGTAGTTGTTCTTTTCTTTAAATTCGGGGGGCAAGTTTACTTGCCCCTTTTTTATTGAAATAAACGAAAATTACAAAAGCATATGAAGCTTGATGGATATTTAGATGAATTAGAAAACTATTTTTCACAGTTAAGTAAGAAAAATGAATCGGTTTCTAAAGTGGACATTGCATGGCAAATCGATCACATTTTGAATGTGATTATTCAAATTATTGTTGCTATGGAAAAATCAGATCCAAAAGAATATCAAGCAGGCTTTAATTGGCGCTATGAAGTATTAAATTTCTTTTACTTCATTCCAAGGGGAAAAGGAAGGGCTCCAAAACAGGTGATGCCAGAAGGTGAAATAGATGTTTCTAGTCTAACTGAAAAATTAAAAAAATCGAAAGAGCAAATAACTAAACTTCAAACTATTGAAGACGCAAAGTACTTTCCACATCCTTTATTCGGACACATTAAAAAAAAGCGTGCTATTCGTTTTTTGGGAATGCATACAAACCATCATTTAAAAATCATCCGAGATATTGCTAAATCTTAAAGGTGCATAAAGGCTTCCCACCATTTTTCCTGAGGTATATGAGAACTTTTAAGCTGCAATACTTCGCCCACTCGAGGTGTGGCAACATTTACATTTAATTCCTTGGCCTTCTTTGTCATTCGTTCTACCGGTTCCATCCAGTCGTGATAGGCTAGGGTAAAAGCTCCCCAATGAATGGGCATGGCCAATTTGGCTTGTAAATCTACTGCAGCTTGGGCAGTTTCTTCGGGCATCATGTGGATGTATTTCCAGTCTTCATTGTACTGCCCACATTCTAAAAGAGCGATGTCAAATGGACCGTATTTCTCACCAATTTCCTTAAAATGGGTATCATATCCACTGTCTCCACTAAAGTAAATGTTATCCTTCTTACCTTTAATTACCCAAGAAGCCCAAAGGGTAGAAGCTCGGTCAAAAAGTCCTCTTCCAGAAAAATGACGAGAAGGGGTACAAATAAATTCTAAACCTTTATAATTGACACTTTGCCACCAATCTAACTCGGTAATTTTACTTTGTTCCACGCCCCAATAAGCCAAATGACTTCCTAAGCCTAAGGGCACGTAAAAGTGATTTACCTTTTCTTTTAGTTTCAGAATGGATTCATAATCTAAATGGTCGTAATGATCATGGCTAAAAATAACAGCATCAATTTCAGGCAACTTGGCTATCTCAATCGGTAATTCGTTGGCGTATCGATTTTGTCCCAGCCATGGATGAGGTGCAGGAACCTGACTCAACATAGGATCTAATAGAAGATTCAAACCATCTATTTGAACTAAAAAAGAGGAATGACCAAACCAAGTTAGTTGACTGATGCTATCAGGATGTTCAACAATTTCTAAAGAATCCAACTTTAAAGGTGGTATGACAGCTTTTGGTCTTCGATTCGGTCTTTTCGCCGTAAGCTCTTTGATTGCTTTTTTTAGGTTTACCTTCATCGGACTCTCCGAGTGATTGATAAACTTTCCATCTGCGTAATGGTCTGTTTTGGCAAATTCTTCTTTTTGTGCGTTTGAAGGCGCTTTGCCAAATTGAGGGCTTAGATTAACAAATAATGCAGTGGCAATCGCAAGTAAGCCAAAGATTGAAAGTATACTGATACCAATCATTTTGAATATTTTTTTCATGGAATTGATTTATAAAATCGCTGATTTTACTGCAGCTATGAGTTTAAGACCATCCGGATCGGCTTGGGTTTTTTATTGACAAAAGGTTTCTGCCCAAGCAGAAGTCCTGATGCGCAGTGGAGGTTGTTCTGCATTGACAACGGATAAAATTACTTCGGCCACTTCTTTGCCAGTTTGATAATTCGAAGCTGATTCTTCTGACGCACGAGATTGAGCTCCACTTAAGTATCGATTAAAAATATCAGAATATTCTCCTTGATTAAACTCTCCTTGATCGTTTGTCGATTTACCAACAGCACTGCGCATAAATTCAGTTTCTATTCCACCTGGTTCTACACAACTAAAATGTATGTTAAAAGCATCAGTAACATATGAAGCAAGTGCTTCTGTAAATCCTTCAACGGCAAATTTAGCACCGCAATATAGTTCGTTAAATGGCTGACCAACTAAGCCCCCAACGGAGGTTATGTTGATGATTCGGCCCGCCTTTACTTTTCGCATGTAGGGAAGCACGGCTTTTGTAGTTCGTATAACACCGGTATAATTTACATCAGTTACCCAATCTACCTCATCTAGGCTGGCTTGCTCTAAAGTTTTGGCAAAACCTGCTCCTGCATTGTTGACCAAAACGTCTATTTTACCGTCTTTTTCAATGATGGATTTTACGGCTAACTCTATGGTATGCATTTGACTAACATCTAATTCCAATACTTCAATTGAAAGCTTTTTTTCTTTGGCAATTTGAATAAGCTTATCTGCTTTTTCCAAATTTCTCATGCTAGCATAGACTTGATAACCTTTTTCAGCCATTAAAATGGCCGTTTCGAATCCTAGTCCGCTTGATGTTCCTGTTATTAATACGTTTTTGTTCATTAGTGTCTATTTTGTGGAGTGAATGTTCATTCCATTTGTATTTAAAAAAATTATTCTTTTATAGCGCTCCAAACCATCTCTAGGTGATTGTTTAACGCTTGTGTGTTGGATTTTTTATTTTGGTTCAATTGCCATCTGATAAAAGACATGACCGCTCCGCCGAGGAACTGAATGATTTCCTCTGTTTCAATGTTTTTGATGATTTGATTCTGCTTGCCGGTTTCAATCAGTTGAATACCACAAGCAATGGCCTTTTCTCCTTTCATTTTACTCGCCTCATTAATCATAGGTGAAGCCTGAAGTTGTTCCATAAAATAGAAGTAATCAGGTCGTTGTAGAAAGAAGGTAACCATATTCTTGTAGAAGGATTCGAATTGAGTTTTTATGGGTGCATGCTCATCAAACTGCAATAAAACATGCATTTCTTTTACCTTAATGTTGACATAGATTTCATTAATCAAATCTTCTTTGGTGGGGAAGTAGTTGTAAATGGTTCCCATACCAGTTTTCGCTTTTTTAGCAATGGCAGACATGGGCGTAGCATGTATGCCATTTTCAACAAGCAGGGCCAAAGCCGACTCTAATATTTGATCTTTTTTTGTCACGCTGCAAATGTATAAAAGTGGAATGAATATTCCATGAGGCGGTTCTTAAAATTATTAAAAAAATGATAACTACTTTCTGGGATGCTTTTTTTCAAATTCCTGCCAATCATCTTTTGCTTTTTTGTGCTCCTTGTATTCTTTCCATATTCTTTGCAATGCTGCTAAAACAGCAACAAAGGATATTCCTACTAAAATTTCAATCATGGCTTAGCTAGCTTTAATGAGATATTGCATAGGAAGCAAGTTTACATTGACCTCTTCAATGGTAAATCCTGCTTCTTGAAGTTCTTTTACTACCACATCCATGCTTATTTTATGATTTACCGAAGGACCAATTGGAAGTTCCGTTTTAAAAAAGTCAATGATGATTAATTCCCCATTATCTTTTAATCCACTTTTTACTTGGGTAAAATATTCCACGCGATTTTCAATATGATGGTACGTATTGACTATAAAAACCATATCTACTTCATTTTTAGCAAGGGCAGGGGAGTCAAATGGGATTTTTCTACTGCTGATGTTTTGAATTTCATCAACTTGAATGCGTTGATTAATATGAGCTAAAAATTCATCATTGACATCAGCTGCGACTACTTCCGCTCCTTGAGCTGCAAGCTTTACGGTAAAATAACCTGAACCGGCACCAATGTCCATAATCTTCTTTCCTTTTATGTCGCCTAAATAAGCCAACACTTTTTCAGGCTGCTGATATTCATCACGCTCGGTAGATTCAAAACGCTCAATCAATTCACTGACAGACTTTTGATGCATGTGTTCATTGGCCTTATTTTCAACAGCTTTATGATGAGCATGCTTTTCAGTAGTCTGTTGATGCTTTTGATGCTCCATTTCTGCTTTATGCGGACTTTCAGTGCAAGCTATAATAAAGAGTAGAGGGAATAATCGCAAGTATTTCATGAATCTTCCTTTTCTATCAAAGGTAGGCTTCTTTCAACTAGTTTACATTTTTACAAATAAAAAGGAAGCTCATTCCCAAGAGAACAAACTTCCTTTCACTGCTTAACTAAATCTGAATTCTATTTCTCACTCAATACTTTTACTTGCTTTCCCCATTTGTTCAAATTTGCTTTTTGTTCATTATAATCATTGGTAAATGGTCCACAAACCATTCGCAATTCGGTTAGTCGAGTAGTTTCGTTATACATCAGCATGAATTTTTCGGTGTACTTCATAGAATCATAGTCGTTTTGAATGTAATAGTTTCCATAAAGTATATCTCCAAATTCTGACGTTTTGTTTCCGGCACCTTTATAATAATAATTCACATTGGTGTTTTCTCTCCAATCAGTAGGAAACTGCTTTTCATTGGCTAATGTTTTTTTCAATTCTTCGGTATAGTCTTTTCCTGTAAGCACACTCCAAATTTCTTCAGGTTTCGCATCAATATAAACTGATTTAGTAACAAACTGACTATTCTCTGGTACCAAATCATCGACTGTAAAATCAAAATCGAGAGCCACTAGATGTGCGCTACCATTACCACCGTTTAGGTATCTAAATCCAACAATTGAATCTCTTCCGATACTAAAAGCTTGAATGGCAATGACAACTTCAACTCGTTTGGTACTCCAATTTCTGTAAAGGGCCAATGCAGGAAGCTTCATATCTATGCTACTGGCTTCCGGATAGTCAGAAGGGTCAACATAAATTAGAGAGGCTTCGCTTTTGGCTTCTTCCAAAGTGGGCATTCTTCCAGTTATAACTGGTACGTTTTCCCAATTGGCTAAATTCACAGCAGGGAATCCGTTCAAATTATCAGGACAATACCAACCGCCAAAATTGTGTGATTTGGAAGGTTTAATTTCAGCTTGCTTTACTGTTTCTTGTTTTTCAGCTTCTTTATTTGAAACTTCTTGATCTTGAGAACAGGCTACTAAATTGATAAGACTAAATACAAGTAGTACGTTTAACTTTTTGATAATCATAAGGCATGTGTTTTAAAATTCCTGATAAAAGTATCTGCCGAAGTCACTTAAGAGTTTTACAGAAGTGTAAATTAGTGTAAATCTTAAGTAATTTAATGTTTTTCAACTATTTTACTAATCCGTTTCAAATACATTTGTTGCATGAATTTTCCGTTGAAGAAGTCTTCCTTATTCATTTTCTTTTTAGTTCAGTTTGTAACAACTATCCAAGCTAATTATCGCGAAAAACAATTGCCGATCGTATTACGCGAAATCGGTCATCAGTTTTTATTAGAAGTGGGGGATAGTACTACGCGAGTGATGCCCATTGAAGAAGTAGAAGGACGATATGTAGTAAAATTTGAACGCGATTTTGTGTTTGTTCCTGATGCACTCAGCAAAATTGTATTTCAGCTTTTCGAAGAAAATCAAATAGAGCGACCTTTTATTATTGAAGTAGAATCTTGTGATTCAGCGGATTTGGTTCACAGTTTTGAAGTAAATGCATTAAAAGAAGAAAAGCAGATTGCTTGCCGTGGAAGAAGATATCCGAAAGGATGTTATCTTTTTTATTTTACCGATTCGGCCTATGGTACTAGCACTGAAATTGATACTACTTCCAAAGAGCGTTCGGCGACAAGCTACTTATGGTGGTTATTCATGCCTTTACTTTTAGCAGTGGTTTGGTATGCCTGGAAAATGCCTCGTAAAGCTATGCAGGATGAAATTAGCATTGGGCAATTTCAATTTGATAAAAAGCGCTTGATTTTAAGTTTAAAAGCTCAGAAAATTGAGCTTTCTGCCAAGGAAGCTGATTTACTTCTACTTTTTGTACAAAACGAAAACGAAACCCTAGAACGCGCCTTTATGCTCAATCAAATTTGGGGCGATGAAGGAGATTACGTCGGGCGCACCTTGGATGTTTTTATTTCTAAACTTCGTAAGAAAATAGCTGCTGATCCAAGTTTAAAGATTGTGAATGTAAGAGGAGTAGGCTACCGCTTTGTGAATTCGTAGACAGCCCTTTGAGTTCTGATTGATTACTAGTATATAATTATAAATTTAAAGTTATTGAATTATAGGTACTTGAATGCTTAAATTTGCTTTTGTCAAAAATTAAATTATGAAAAAAGTTAACTCCTCTACAATTC
>CAJXFJ010000012.1 GCA_913052515.1 uncultured Flavobacteriales bacterium
GGTTTCTACTTTAGAAAATTTTTGAACTTTTTGAAAAGCACCTTCGCACAACTTTTCAGCTAAATCTTTTTCATTTACTAGCTGTAAAACTGCTTTAGCGATTCCTTCTGAATCCTTTACCTCACACAAAAGGCCTGTTTTTTTATGTTCTACCAATTCAGGAATACCACCTGCTGCCGTTGCAACTACAGGAACCTTGCAAGCAAAAGCATCTAAAATTGAAGTTCCTAAACCTTCAGTTTTAGAAGTAATTAAAAACACATCTAAATCGGCTAAAACCTCAGGAATATCTTTTCGGTAGCCAGTAAAAATTACCTTATTCCCAAGATTCAATTTCATCGCATACTCATGTATTTCATCTCGCATCGGCCCATCGCCCATCACAACAAACTGAATCTGATTATTCACTTCAAGCATTCGCTTACAAGCATCCAAAAATGTATAATAATCCTTATGGTCTGCGAGAGCTGAAGTATTGCCAATCAACGTTACATCTTCCGATATATCCAACTCCTTCCTAAGTTTACCGTTCCGTGGACTAAACTTGCTCAAATCTATACCTGAGTATACCGTATGTAATTTAGATTTGTCTTGAATCCCTTTCGCTGTAATCTCTTTTATTTTATCGCTTACACAAAGTATTTTCTGAATGGCCGGATGGTTGTATTTGTATTTTGAAAACCACTTTTCTTTAATTGGAAAATCAACTCTTCTACTTAAAACCAAAGGTGTTTTATTTCCTAAAACAGCTGCTAATATGGCAAACGTATGGGCATGTGCATCATGCATATGACATAAATCTATCTCTAGCTTTTTGCACATCTTCTTGATTTGCAAGGCATAACCCAGATCAAACCCACTTTGCTTTTTCTGTGTCTGAAAATCAATTCCATTTTCTTTGCAAAAACGTTCAACTTCCGAGCCTTTTGAGCAGAGAACAATTTGCTCTACCTTTTCTTTTAGTTCAGTTACTAAATAGGCCATTTGCTGTTCGCCACCTCGCCAACTTAATGCAGTTGCGATATGCAGCACCCGCTTTCGTTTCTTCAAATTAAATTTCTTGGCCATGCTGCAATTTTAACAGTTT
Source organism: uncultured Flavobacteriales bacterium (assembly GCA_913052515.1). Next base: position 1,088 of record CAJXFJ010000012.1, read on the forward strand.
GCTATATTTTAAATAATTGGCATAGGCCGACAAACGACTGATGGTAAAGCCTACTTTTCCATCTAAAAAACCTCTATGAATAAAATAGGCTTTTATAAATCTTGCAAGTGGTTTAATAATCAATTTCAAGCCATTTGATTTCTTTCCCTTTTTATGCAAAGCTTTTGCTCCTATGGTAGAAAATTTTTCAATTTGATCAAGATGCTGTTGCCTCGTATAAAAAGAATAATGCAAAATATCACCCGGTAAATGAGCTACCTCACTTCCCTTTTCAGCCAAATACTTGTCATGCGGATTTTGTCCTCCCCATTTGCCCTTCCTTCGGTCAAACAGCCTCAACTTAGTATCAGGATACCAACCAGAATGATGAATCCATTGCCCACAATAATTGGTTAAGCGATTCATTTTATAGGCATCTTTTGTCCAATTCAGCTTTACCTTTTTTACTTCTTCTTTCAAGGTTTCATCAAGAGCTTCATCAGCATCTAATGATAAAATGTAATCATAGCTTGCTTGTTCTTTGGCAAAATTCTTTTGCTCAATGTGACCTTCAAAGGCATTTTCTATAAAACGTACTTGATGCTTCTCACAAATAACTTTGGTTTGGTCAGTAGAAAAAGAATCGACCACTAATATCTCATCGGCTACTTCTTTAACCGATAGAATGCAGCGCTCAATATTTCGCTCTTCGTTATAGGTGATTATAACAACTGACAACTTCACTTGCATCTTGCAAAATAACACTTAATCTAAGAATTGAATTACCTTTGAGTTTAATATGCTATACCTTGTTCCAACTCCCATAGGCAACCTTGCCGATATGACCTTTAGAGCGATTGAAGTTTTAAAATCAGTTGACCTAATTTTATGTGAAGACACCAGAACAAGCGGCAAACTACTGAAACATTTCGAAATAAGTAAGCCCCTTTTTGCCTATCATCAACATAATGAGCACAAGGTAGCTGAAGGACTTTCTGCTCGATTAGAAGAAGGAGAAAGCATGGCGCTAATTACCGATGCTGGCACACCTGGCATCTCTGATCCGGGTTTTCTTTTGCTTCGTTTGTGTGTTCAGAAAAACATTAGCGTACAAACTTTGCCAGGCGCTAATGCTTTAATTCCAGCTTTGGTAAACTCTGGTTTCCCTTGCGATAAGTTTGTATTTGAAGGCTTTTTACCGCATAAAAAGGGAAGGCAAACCAGACTAAAACTTTTAGCCGAAGAAGAACGAACAATTGTCTTTTACGAATCACCTCATCGCTTGTTAAAAACACTTGGTCAATTGCAAGAATTCTTTGGAGAACGCAACGCTTCAGTAAGTAGAGAACTCACCAAATTGCATGAAGAAACCGTACGAGGTAATTTTTTAGAACTTATTGAGTACTATGAATCTCACACCTTAAAAGGAGAAATAGTATTGGTGGTAGAAGGAAAAGCTAAAAAGTAAAATAAGATTTAAACTCCTGCAATTGTTCTTCAAAAGTTAGTCGCTCTTTTTTAAAGAATGCTTTTAGTTCTTCAGAAGGCAACACTTTTAGTTCACGCATTTTCATATGCTGATTTACAAAAAGCATTTCTAAGTCAGGATATATGGTTCTCAAGCCTTCCACCACTTCACCAATTGCTCTATTTTCATCAACTAAATTATAAGTTCCTTTAGCTAAGTTTCCATCTAGCAGTGATGCTAAAACACATGCCGCATCATCAATATGAATAAATGGACGGTTTTGTTCACCAGTTCCATTCACCGTTATTCTTCCTTTAAAATTGGCCTCAAACAAAAAGCGATTGATTACCGCATCAAAGCGCATGCTTTTATTGTAGCCGTAAACATTTCCGCATCGAATCACATAAGTTTCCACCTTATCCGACAATCGATTGACGTGTTCCTCCCCTCTCAATTTAGAAATTCCATAAAAAGTTTCCGGGTTCGGCTCATCATCTAAGCGATATATTTCTTCAGAAGCGCCATACACTGAAACACTACTTAGGTAAACCAAACGTTTAACATCGCTTTCTTCAATGGCATAGGTCAGTTCCGCAGTTCCCCAGTGGTTCACTTGTTCAAACAAATGTGGATTTTGATCGGAAAATGGTGTGGTTACATTAGCTGCCAAATGATATACCACATCTACCCCCTTCAAGGCTTTTTTAAGCTTTCGAGAATCTAAAATTTCACCCTGAATAAAATTCACCTTCGTGGAATTCAATTTATTCTTTCCAATAAAAAAATTGCGGTTTGCTCGACTTAAATTATCGTAAATATCAATTTGGCTAACAGCCTTGTTTTGGCTCAACATTTCGACTAAAGCGGTTCCAATATAGCCGGCCCCTCCGGTAATTAATACGTGCATTTATTTCTTGATTAAATCAGTGTGAAGTCCACATTCTACTTTATTCATACCAAACCAACGAGCGGTTCTTTCATCCCCATCCAAGTGTTTTCTAGTACAAGGTTCACAGCCAATGCTCAAATAGCCTTTCAGCTCCATGGGATGTTCAGGCAATTGATGCAATTTTCGATATTCAAAAATGTCTTTCGATGTCCAATACAACATGGGGTGATAACGCAAGGCACCCTGAGGTGTCTTCTCCTCCACTTTCATCCCTGCTCGATTGGCATTTTGATCGGCTCGAATTCCATTAATCCAAACATCATGAGTTGCCAATATAGGCTCCATGGGTTTGGTTTTATTCAAGAAACAACAATAGTCGGGATCAGAAGTAAAAAACAACTGCCCATTTTCATCTCTTTGTTGGCTTTTAGGAATACTCGATTCTAAAGCGATAAAATTCAATCCCAATTCCTCCTGCAAGCGATCTTTAAAGGCTAAAGTATCTGGAAAAAGATAACCAGTATTCAAATAATACACTGGAATGCTTTTATCAATTTCGCTAATGATGTGCAAAAGCGGAATGCTATGCGTTTGAAAAGAAGAAGTAGCAAATACTTTTTTACCTTCCTTTTTATAGCTTAAAAGCTGAGTTGAAATCTCATCTAGATTTTGCATATGAGCCTTCAAAGTTACTCAAGAAAGAAAGGAAATAGGAACTGCATTCGGCGAACAAATTCTTAACTTCGGTTAAAATTTTCTCCGATGGATAAGCGATGGACGCAAAAACCAAAAGCCGATAAAAACTTAGTAGAAAGCCTTTCAAATGAACTCAATAAGTTAGATTTCACTTTAACCGAATTATTGATTCAAAGAGGCATTGACACCTTTGAGGCGGCTAAACAATTTTTTCGTCCAAGCTTGAAACATTTGCATGATCCTTTTTTGATGAAAGACATGCAAGAGGCGGTAAATCGTCTTCAACAAGCCATTGAAAAAAATGAAAACATACTCGTTTATGGTGATTATGATGTGGATGGCACTACAGCTGTAAGTTTGGTTTATGGCTTTTTACAAACCTTTTACCCAAACATTGATTATTACATCCCCGACCGCTATGCGGAAGGTTATGGCATTTCATTTACAGGAATTGACTATGCCGAAGACAATGATATTTCTTTAATTATTGCCTTGGATTGTGGTATTAAAGCCATTGATAAAATTGAATATGCCAATAAAAAAGGCATTGATTTTATTATTTGCGACCACCATACTCCAGGTGAAGAAATACCCAAAGCCGTGGCCGTTTTGGACCCCAAAAGAACAGATTGCAACTACCCTTTTAAAGAACTTTCTGGCTGTGGAGTAGGCTTTAAATTAATGTATGCTTATGCGCAATCTCAGGGAATTTCTTTAGACGCACTTTTGGATCGGCTAGATATTTTAGCGGTTAGTATATGTGCTGATATTGTTCCCATAGTGGGAGAAAATCGCATTCTTACTTACTTTGGAATACAAAAGTTGAATGATAACCCTCAACCGGGATTTCAAGCCATGCTAAATTTGGCCAATGTAAAAAAGAAAAGCCTTACCGTAACCGATGTAGTTTTTACACTTGCACCCAGAATTAATGCCGCCGGCAGAATAGAAAGTGGTAACAAAGCAGTAGAAGTCATGCTTTCTGACAATCCAGACTCAGCTTTGGAAGGGGGAACTTACATTGACAGCCACAACAACGACCGCAGAGAATTAGATGCTAGCATTACCGAACAAGCATTGGCCATGATTGAAGCAGACGAAAAACTGATGCAGCAAAAAACGACCATGCTTTATGATGCCTCTTGGCATAAAGGAGTGATTGGCATTGTGGCTTCTCGCTGTATTGAAAGTTATTACAGACCGACCATAATTTTAACAGAAAGCAATGGTAAAGCGGCAGGTTCTGCTCGCTCGGTGAAAGGCTATAATGTGTATGATGCCATTGAAAAATGCAGCGATTTACTTACTCAGTTTGGCGGACATAAATACGCAGCCGGCATGACGCTACCTATTGAAAACATTGAAGCTTTTCAGCAAAAATTTGAAGAGGTGGTTTCAGCTAGTATTTCTGAAGATTTATTGACCCCAGAAATTGAAATTGATGCCGAATTGGAAGTGGATCAGATTACGGCTAAATTTTACAAAGTACTGAAACAGTTTGCCCCTTTTGGCCCTGAAAATATGAAACCAGTATTTGTTAGCCGTGGCTTAAAAGAAAGAGGCTACGCAAAAATTGTGGGCAACAACCACTTAAAACTCGACTTGCTAAAAGCAGATAATCCAAACACTTTTTATCCAGCTATTGCCTTTGGCTTAGGTGATAAACTAGAACTCATACGCAGCGGAAAACCTTTTGACGTTGCCTATACCATTGAAGAAAATGAATGGAATGGAAAGGTGAGCTTGCAGTTGAATGTGAAGGATATACGTGAATGAAATGCTTAGAATTTGTGAATGAGTGAATTTGTGAATGAATATGAGTATATACTTTTTTAAATTTTAGAATCATTAAAATGCTTATGCAATCCAATAATTTTTATCTTAAAAAGATTGCTATTGATTCTTTCCAAAACAGTATTCAATTTTTGTCTTTGTATGCTTTGATTTTGTTCATCTATATAAGTATCCGAAACAAATAAACTAATCTCATTTTCTATAACGAAATTTAAAAGTTTTCGTATCAAGCTTCCTTTTTTGCTTGAATCTAGTTTAACTTGTAGGTGTGAATTACCAAGCTCTTTATTTTCTATTGCGCTATTAAATAAAAACCACGGACCAACAGTTATACTATTGATACAATTAACCCCGTTGCAATAGTTAAACTTTCGAGAATCATTGAGCCTTGCCAACTTATCTTTTGACACACCTTTTTCTTTTCCAGGAAACTTCATATGTAATCTGCTTAAAATCAATCTCCATTCTTTTTCGTAAGACCACTCTTCTTGTTTCAAATTAGCAGAGTACATAAATGGAAGCTTCATCCCTCTGTATTTTGCAACATTGATAGGTTTTAGATCTTTACTTGATACATAGTTTATAGGATAAAGCCCCACTAAAAGTTCTTGGCTCTTTAAATTGCTTTTTATGTTTTCTATAAGAGTAGTAACATTAAACTCTATTTGAAAACCTGACTCATTGGTATAATGACCCCACATTAGTGAGTTATTTTTCTCAGCTGAGAGCGAATATATACCATAGAATTCACTAAGATATAACCAGAAATAATGAAAATACTTATTGCCTACACTGAAATTTTCTTTTTTATCCCAAGTATATACATTAAGAGTTTCTTCTTTGCTAAAACCTAGTTTCTTATTCAGAAGAGTGAAATAATTTACTTTGTTTAGTGGCACTGTTGTTCTCCATAGCTTGTAAGTACAATCTAAACTATCATTTAACTCCAAAGGGTGAGATGCATATAGGCATCCGTTCACTAAGGCAGAAATCGAGTTTTCATTTAAACTAAGGTATTTATATAATCGACAAGGTTGAGGAAATTTATGCTCTATTTTCGCATCCCTATTATCTAACTCAATGTATTTAAATCCATTTAAAGTTTCCATTTTATAAATTTCACAAAATCAACCGAAAAATTTAAGAACTGGGTCAACATGGATTTTAGCCATCCATCAATTCACCAATTCTCGCTCATTCAACCATTCCCACATTCAGGCATTTTAGTGCATTCAGCTACTTTCCCTGCACCAAATCCACCAAACTCCTCACATTTTCTTCTGGAGTTTTCGGTAAAATACCATGACCGAGGTTGAAGATAAAACCGGGCTTATCTGGCATAGAATCAAGAATCGCTTTTGCTCTTTTTTCAATCAATTCAAAATCTGCGAAAAGTAGTGTTGGATCTAAGTTTCCTTGTACGGCAACTTCGTAGTTCATATCCTGCCAAGCTTGCGCCATATCCGTTTTCCAGTCAATGCCAATAACATCTGCACCTGTGGCTTTCATGTCTTGCAATAAATGAGAAGAGTTTGTTCCAAACAAAACTACTGGAACGTCCGTTCTGCTTTTAATTTCTTGCACCATTTTTTGCATGTGTGGAAATACATATTCCACATAATCCTGACGACTTAGAATTCCTACCCAACTGTCGAAAATTTGAACCGCCATAGCACCGCTTTCCACTTGATAAAGTAAGTAGTCAGCCATATTCGTCGCCAACTTATCCATCAATTTATGCCAAGCTTTGGTTTCTCGGTATATAAACGATTTCATTTGAATGTAATTTTTTGAAGGACCACCTTCTAACATATAGGAAGCTAAAGTAAAAGGCGCACCCACAAAACCAAGGCAAGGAACATTCAATTCTCTTTTCAAAATTCCCAAAGACTCGCCAGTGTATTGCAAATCCTTTCCAAAGTCTAAATCTTTCAATTGGTCTACATCGGCTTCCGATTGTATGGGATTGTGAATTACAGGTCCTACTCCTGGTTTGTATTCAAAGTCAATACCCATGGGTTCCAAGGGAATCATAATGTCGGAAAAGACAATAGCCGCATCAAAACCAAATTGCTGAATAGGCAAAAGGGTAACCTCCGCACATACTTCTGGTATTTTACATATCTCAACCAAAGAATGCTTTTTACGAATGGCGCGGTATTTTTCTTGGTACCTTCCAGCTTGTCGCATAAACCAAACCGGCGGACGGTCGGTTGCTTCTCTTCTACATGCTTTTAAAAATCGGTCGTTGAATGGGGTCATTATATTTTTCTTTTAAGGTGTTCTCGCGCATCGAGCGGAGTCGAGATGCGCGTGAACAATCAAAAATTCATTATGCTATCGCCTCAAAGGCTTTGCCTATTCTTTTTTCAATTAATTCTACTTCTTCATCAGTTAACACAATGTGTAAAAACCAACTTTCGAATTGCGAAGGTGGTAAATACAATCCATTTTCGGCGGCAGCCCAAAAGAACTTAGCAAACTGCTCCGTATCTGAACTTTGGGCCGTATCGAAATCAACTACTTTTTGGTCGGTAAAAAACGGATTAACCATTAAACCAAACTGATTAACCGTAATTTGAATATTATGTTTTTGAGCAGATGTTTCAAGCGCTTTTTTAATCCGTTTACCCAACAGATCAGCTCGCTGGTAATCGTGGTTTTCAAGCTCTTTTAGAGTAGCTAAACCACAAGCCATGGCAATTGGACTTCCACTTAAGGTGCCGGCTTGATAAACACCACCTAAAGGAGCCACTTGATCCATAATTTCAGTTTTGGCACCATAGGCGCCCACTGGCATTCCTCCACCAATTACTTTGCCCATGCAAGTAATATCAGCTTCTATGTCAAAGTAATCCTGTGCTCCTCCAAACTTTTGTCTGAAACCCGTCATAACCTCATCAATCACCAAAGCAATTCCATTTTTTTGGGTCAAGCTGCGTAATTCTTTCATAAATTCCTTTTCTGGAACCACCACACCCATATTTCCAGCTACCGGTTCAATGAAAATTCCGGCAATCTCATCTGGAAATTCTGCAATCAGTTTTTTAACACTTTCAATGTTGTTGTATTGAGCAATTAAGGTGTCTTTCACAGCCGCCTCAGGCACTCCTTTACTTCCAGGAATTCCGAGAGTAGCCAAACCAGAACCAGCCGCTACCAAAAGATTGTCGGAATGACCGTGATAACAGCCAGCAAACTTTACAATTTTGTTTCTGCCAGTATGCGCTCTTGCCAATCGTATCGCTGAGAGTACTGCCTCTGTTCCTGAATTGACAAAACGCACTTTATCTAATTGAGGGAAAGCCTTCTTCACCATTTCAGCCATTTCTACCTCGGTTTGCGTAGATGCGCCATAGGTGTAACTTTTATCAAGTGCTGCTTTAACGGCTTCGTTTACTTTGGGATGAGCATGCCCTAAAATCATAGGCCCATACGAACCCACCAAATCAATGTATTCATTTCCGTCGGCATCGTAAATATAAATCCCTTCGCCTCTCTCAATAAACAGTGGATTTCCACCTACCGAATTAAAAGCCCTAACTGGAGAATTTACTCCACCAACCAATGACTTTTGCGCTCTTTCGTATAAACGTTTTGACTGTTCTAATTTCATGAGGCAAAGGTAACAAGAGTAATAGCTAGAATTCAATTTAAGAGTTCCTCTAAATTTTTATTTTTGAAATCCTTAGTTACAAACTCCATTATGAAAATTAACTTATCCTCTATCCTCATTCTTTTTTCCGCACTTCTTTTTCTAAGTAGTTGCAGCCATAAAATTAGCAGAACCGGTTACACGCTTGACAAATCACAACATAAAGACTGTGAAATACCGATTAAGAAGAATTACACAGTTAATGAGAGCGAGGCACAATTAGTTGGAAAAATCAAGCTAAGTGATACTGGCTTTTCCACTTCTTGTAATGAAGAAAAAGCTCTCGCAATTTTAAAAGGAGAAGCTTGCGCCAAGGAAGCTGATTTAATAGTAATTACTGAAGAAACAAGACCAAACTTTGGAAGTTCTTGCTACCGATGCGAAGCTGAATTTTATCGTTTTACTTCAGAAGAAAAACCGAAAATAAAAAGTGATGCAGACAGCTACGATTTAGCATTAAGAACTACAGAAGACAAAAAGAAAAACAAAACGCTTTTTTGGGTTTCATTTGCAATAGGATTTATGATTGGATTTATTGCTGTGCAATAACAGCCCTAATTCCTACAAAATGAATTCTTCATATCCTTTAAGTCAAACGAAGTCACTTTTTATAAACCAACTTTTGCAGAAAAAATTCGTCTTTAACTACAATGACTGCAAATTCCCTTAGAAAGAACTTTATTTCAATTATAGATTCTTTCTACTTCATTTTTAAGAGCTTCCTTCCCCTTCAAACATACCGTTATGCCGTATGTGGGGGCTCTAATCTTTTACTTGACCTACTCCTTTACTTTTGCTTTTTCCATTTCATATTTGCAAAACAAGTGGTCGATTTAAAAATTGTAGCCCTTTCGGCACATATCGCATCTTTGTTTGCCGTTTTTCCCATTACATTTTTCACCGGATTTTTACTTAATAAGTATGTTAGTTTTCAAGGCTCAGAATTAAAAACAAGTCGTCAACTAAAACGCTACTTAGTGGTCGGGTTAGGAGCCATAGTTTTAAACTATGTCCTGATGAAATTCTTTGTGGATTTAATGGGGTTTTATCCAACTCCATCTCGCATCATCACCATTGTTTTTAGTGTTTTATTTAGCTACACCTTACAAAACAAATACAGTTTTAAAAGATCGACCTAATGAACTTAAACATCAAATTGGCAACCAATTAAATACTTTAATCGTCTATCTATTAACAAAACTTAATAGAAAATTTTGATTAAACTATTTTTATCATTTTGGAATTTTATCAAGTCTATTGGCTTCCTTCTTTTAGTGATTAAAATTTTACTTATTGTTCTTCTTATTTATGTAATCGATAGGAAAGCTTCTTACCATAAATTAAAAAGAAACATTCACTAAATCAAGCTTGCCGCTTCTTCGGCATAATAAGTCAACATAGTACTTGCTCCTGCTCGTTTCAAGGAAAAGAGTTTCTCTAGCTCTTAATCGAATAAAAAAAGATTATAAATTTTATACGAATTAGCTGTATACTTTGAATAAAAGACGGCTAATTGAAAATGGCATTTAAATAAAAGGTTGAATAGTCTAAATCAATCCTTAGTGAGACCGAGAAGCTTTCAGCTTGTCTGACAAGATCACTCGGCCGAAATTAGGATTTATGCAGGCTAGAGAGTTTTTATTTAACCGCCTTGAGTTTCCTGCCCGCCAAAATACGAGCTCGTCAAAGGCAGGCGGGTTGTTTCTTTTGGGTCAAGCCAAAAGAAAGTAAATCAAATTTCTAAATCAAGCTTGCCGCTTCTTTGGCATGATAAGTTAAAATTAGATCTGCTCCTGCTCTTTTCATGGAAATGAGTTTTTCCATCATGACTTTTTCACCATCAATCCATCCGTTTGCTGCAGCCGCTTTTATCATAGCATACTCACCACTTACGTTGTAGGCAGCCATCGGCAAATCATGCAATTCTTTTAATTCTCTCAAAATATCTAAATAAGATAAAGCAGGTTTTACCATTAAAATATCAGCTCCTTCCTCCGCATCCAAAGCGGCTTCTTTTAGCGCTTCTATTCGGTTGGCAGGGTCCATTTGGTAAGTTCTGCGATCGCCAAAGGTGGGAGTCGAATCTGCTGCATCTCGAAAAGGACCGTAAAATGCAGAAGCATACTTTACCGCATACGACATAATCGGCATATCGGAATGACCGTTCAAGTCAAGGGCATCGCGCATGGTGGCAATCATACCATCCATCATACCAGAAGGGGCCAATAAATCGGCACCTGCCTTAGCCATAGAAATGCTTTGCTTTTCTAAGTTCCCTAAAGTTAAATCGTTATCTACATCTTCATTCACAATAACCCCACAGTGTCCATGATTGGTGTATTCGCAAAAACACACATCGGCAATAACATACAATTGAGGAAATTTTCGTTTGATGTATTTAATGGCCTGTTGCACAATGCCTTCATCGTTCCAAGATTCAGAACCTTCGGCATCTTTCTTTTTGGGAATACCAAACAACATAATCGAAAGAATTTATAGGAAATTGTTTCAAATCAAATTCAGCATTGCCTTCTATTACAGTTAAACCTTTAGATACACATATTTGTACTTTTTCTTTTGAAATTTCAATTCCTCTAATATCAACATTTTTATTTTTTTTTAAAAATT
>CAJXFJ010000013.1 GCA_913052515.1 uncultured Flavobacteriales bacterium
GTAAGTCTACTATCGGTATATCAACTTCTTCGCTCAAATTACTTACAAGTTGTACCATTTCAGAATGATTGTAAGTGCCCACTGCGGTATATGCACCCCCAGATTCTAGGTCACTATTTTCTACAATTTTGTCAAGAGTTAAAAGACCAAATTTGTCCTCAACCATTTCTAAAAATTCAGTAAAAACGATTCCCTTCATAAGTAAATAAGCTTAAAAGTATTTATAGAAGGAAGGTAGAGAAAAAAATTAACCTTCGAAAAGAAAAGTGATAAAAAACATTTTAGGGACAATCTTTTCAATTGGATTTGAAAGTTCTGTATCATCTTTAATCAGAACATCTTGTAATCCATAAGACATCTTAAGTTCTATCGCAAACTTAAAATAGGGGAGAAAGAAATCCGTACCTACTCCGACCTCTGCAGAAGTTGTGCTTCTTTTTAACTTGACGATTGACTCAGGGATGTCCTCATTTCTTACGTCTTCATTTGAGGCTAAGTCAATTGAATATTTAGCTCCTGCTATTAGGTAGGCTGCGAAATTATTAAGTCGGGCAGAGCGGTATTTTAGTAAAATGGGGAAATCTAAATAGGTAGACTCAATCATTCGTTCTACTGTTTCTACATCTCCATCTGAGCGGATGAACTGATAATTCAAATTTCGCTGAGCAAATACCAAAGTTGGAATAAATCTAACCCCAAAGTATTTATGCAAATGCAGTTCAGAAACAATCCCTAAGTTAAATCCACTCTGATTTACCACATCAATGGATGCTAATGTATCAAAAGGCGTATTAAATGCGTTTCTGTGCAGAGCAAAGCTTGCGGTGTTAATTCCTAAAGAAAATCCAAAATGGGTGGTTTTGGCATCAAACTTTTGCAAATTCTCAACCTTGGGTTTTTGAGCCCATAAGCTAGAACTTAAAAGAATGGTTAAACTAATTGAAAATAGAAATTTCATCTGCTGCATTAACGACTTCAATTCAAGATTATTTTTCAGCAACGTATATACTTGCAATTCCAAAAAAGAGAGGAATTGTTTGACGATGGTTAAATCCAACTTTTTCCAGAATTTGCTCAAAGTCTTTTCCTTCCGGAAAGGCTTCTACTGACTCAGGAAGGTAGCTATATGCTGCAGAGTCTTTGGAGATTTTATTCCCAATTTTAGGAAGTAAACTGTGAAAATAAAAGTTGTAAAGCTGTTTGATTGGAAATCTCTTCGGTTTAGAAAACTCTAAAATAATTGCTTTTGCTTTTGGTTTAAGCACACGATTCATTTCAGTTAAACCCAATTCTAAGTTTTCATAATTCCTAACTCCAAAGGCAACAGTTAATGCATCAAAGTAATTGTTGTCAAATGGTATTGATTCCGAATCCCCATACTGCAATTCAATCAACTCAGAAAGTCCCTTCTTTTTGAGTTTGATTCGGCCTTGGTCAAGCATACCTTCACTGATATCGATGCCGATAATTTTTGTAGGATTTAGCTTTCTACTTTCTATGGCAAAGTCACCAGTTCCGGTGGCAACATCTAATATAGTTTGTGGTTTGTCAGACTGTAACAAACGAACAGCCTTTTTACGCCATAACTTATCTATTCCTAAGGATAGAAAGTGGTTTAAAAAATCATATTTATGAGAAATGTTGTCAAACATCTCTGCCACCTGTGTTTTCTTCCCGCTATCTTTCTCTTTGTATGGTAATACTTTCTCTGCCATTCCGTGCTGCTTTATTTTCTTCTAACTATACAAGTGGGTATTTAATTAGTTCACTTTTCGCTCTTGATAAGGATCACCATCTTCATTATGTATAATTGAAAATAAACGATTCCATCTGATTTTATTGATGCTAAACCAGCTCTCATTCGGATCTAACGAAAGCCAAATGAATACAGCTTTCCCAACAATATGGTCTTCTGGTACAAAGCCCCAAAAACGACTATCTGCTGAATTATGTCTATTGTCACCCATCATCCAGTAATAATCCATCTCAATTTGATAAGTGTTAGTTTCTTTACCATCAATGAAAATTTTACCACCTTTTACCTTCAGTTCGTGTCCTTCATAAATTCGAATTAAACGATCGTACATCGGAAGATTAGCCAGCGTCAACTGAACTACATCTCCTTTACTTGGAATTTTTATCGGTCCAAAGTTGTCTTCGGTCCAGTCAGTAGTATCGGTATTAGGGAAGATTGGGTTTGAGCCATTTTTAGGATAAAAACCTGCAGGTTTTACATATTTTTCAACCTTTTCAACATTGGGAAGCGATTTGACAAAAGCCAAATTTTCCTCCGTTAGATTCATGGTGGCAATTTGCTTTTCAGGATAATAGCTATATTCTGTTATATCTTTTTCTAACAATACGCTTTTGCGAAAACCAGTTCCATTGGTTTTTACCAAATACAAATATTGAACACCATAGGCTTCAAATGCTTCTTCATCATTGATATATAACTGAGTATCTTTAATTTGAATTTTATCACCAGGTAAGCCGACACAACGCTTAATGTAATTTTCTCTTTTATCAACTGGTCTTGCAATGACATCAAATCGATTCCAAAGGTTATCTCTACCTAAATCCCTCACCATTTGGTAATACGTTTGATTTTGATGTTGCACAACCACAGTATCACCTGCCGGAAAGTTAAAAACAACCGCTTCGTTTCTTTTCACATTTTGAAACTTGGGTAAACGAGTGTATGGAAGTTGTATAATTTCAGAGTACGATTTTACTTGCTCCGTTAGTGGAAGTGTATGATGTGAAAACGGAAAGAAAATAGGTGTGTTGGGTATTCGGCTACCATAATTTACTTTACTCACAAATAGGAAATCACCAACCAATAGCGATTTTTCCATAGATGAGGTTGGAATGGTAAATGCTTCTATATATATAGCTCTGATTAAGGTGGCAGCAATTACCGCAAATGAAATAGCATCGGCCCATTCTCTTGGGGTTGATTTTTTGTAATTTTTTACAAACTGATGTCCTTTCCATGGATACTTTTCAGAAGCACCAACATAAGTCAGGTAAAAGGGAGTGGCAACAACTCCTAAAGCATGTTCCCAATAGGAAAGAATACCCAAATGCTTTAGCAATTCAACAATAATACCCACCCAAATAATAAATCCAATAAACGGAAAGTAATAGATAGGAACCCAATACCAAGGTTTTTGAATGAGTTTTACTGCTGTATAAATGCCTAAGAATGGAACAAGAATTTTCCATCCGGCTACTCCTGCTTTCTTAAAAATAAGGTACAGACCAATATGCGAAAATAGAAAGTAGAGTAGGAGAACAATAATGAGTGTTTGCATGCTTAAAAGTTTAATACATCTTTCATGGTGTAGATGCCTATTTTGTTTTGGATAAATTCTGCGGCTAACACAGAACCTAAGGCAAATCCTTTTCGATTTTTTGCAGTGTGTTTAATACTTATTTCATCTATGGATGAATCATAAATAATTTCATGAGTCCCCGGAACTGAACTTTCTCGGTAAGAGAGGATTTCTAGGCTGCTTTCTTCTTTACTTTCCTCATTTACCCACTTGGAGTATGCTGGATGTCTTTCAATTAAATCATCAGCAAGAGAAATGGCTGTTCCACTTGGACTATCTAGTTTTTGGGTATGATGAATCTCTTTAATTTGAGCTTTGTATTCACCTCTTTTTGAAATCAACTGAGCTAATTTTCGGTTTAACTCAAAAAACAAATTAACCCCCACACTAAAATTGGTAGCTGTTAATAGACAAGCATCTTGAGATTCACATTCATCTTGTACTTCTTCCCATTCTTTATACCAACCGGTGGTACCCACTGCAACCGGTACCTCGGCTTCAAAACAAGCTAATATATTTTCTACAGCTTTTTCTGGCTTGCTGAATTCAATGGCAGCATCAGCTTCAGCTAAACTGCCATCGGTTAATAGATGCGTGTTTTTACTGTCGATTTTAAGGATTACTTCATGATTCCTCTCCAAGGCAATTTTTTCAATTTCCTTGCCCATCTTTCCGTATCCAATAATAGCTAACTTCATAGTTCCAAAATACCAATAGGCGCAAAAGTAGGCCAATTGAATTACATGCGCGGTTTAATGATATTGATAAGAGGATTTTTTACCAATTTTTAAACTAAACGTTAAAGAAGGTACGGGCTCAAATCGGTTTGGGTTGGTAAATAGAATATTGGGCTTTAATGTAGCAGATAAATCATCGCTGATGTCGAAGTAATATAAATGAGCGTCTACAGCAGCATCAACTACGTTTAAGATGTAAGCAACCCCAGTAAAAACATAGAATAAGTCTCTGTATTTCCGGTGATAATCAATTAAAGACAACAAATTGTCATCTGTGTAAACCCCAGTATATTTATTGTCTATTGTAGTTGGGTCATCGTCAACACGGCTCAAATAAGCATCTTTGTATTCATTAAACAAACTCGCTTGATCCATGGCAAAATATAAAGGAACACCAATAGCAGCATACACTAAAGGAATTTTCCAATACTTTTTGTTGTAAGCTTGCCCTAATCCAGGAACCACAGCACTAAAAATAGTTGCTTTTTTAGGTGAGTGATTCGTTGGCGGACTTACTAAAACGGTATCACTCGCTTCAATATTTTGAGCAGTGCATATTGCACTTAGGAAAATAAAAAGAAAGGCAAAAAATAACTTGGCCTTCATAAGCCTAAATTAAAGTTCTAGCGTCTTCAGAATTTCCTCTAACTCTTGATTAGATTCAAAAGGAATTACAATTCTTCCTTTGTCTACATCCTTTCGTTGAAACCGAACATTCGTTTTAAAGTGCTCAGAAAGGGTTGCTCTCAATTTTTTGTCTGTAAGAGAAAGAGGTAAAACGGAAGAATTGTGTTTTTTACCAGCTGGATTCTTTTGAGTCTTTGCTAATTCTTCTGTTTTGCGAACAGATAGTGTTTCGTTTAATATTTGTTGAAAGACTTCTAACTGAGCCTCTTCACTATCAATGTTTACTAGAGCACGAGCGTGACCCATG
Source organism: uncultured Flavobacteriales bacterium (assembly GCA_913052515.1). Next base: position 5,007 of record CAJXFJ010000013.1, read on the forward strand.
CTAATTTTTCCATCGCGAATAGCGTTTTGAATAGCGGCCGGTAATTTTAAAAGGCGCAAGTAATTGGAAATCGTACTTCTTTGTTTTCCAACTCGCTGACTTAATTCTTCTTGAGTTAGGCTACATTCTTCGATTAGTCTTTGATATGAAATAGCAACTTCAATAGCATCTAAATTGGCTCTTTGAATATTTTCAACCAAAGCCATTTCGAGCATACTTTGATCGTTTGCAATTCGAATGTATGCGGGAATGCTTTTTAGGCCGGCAATTTGAGAAGCTCTAAACCTTCGTTCTCCTGAAATCAATTGATAGGTATCATAACCCATTTTACGAACAGTAACAGGTTGAATGATTCCGAGTTCCTTAATGGATTGTGCTAATTCCGCTAAAGCTTCCTCTTCAAACTTTGTTCTTGGTTGAAAGGGATTTGCTTCAATTTGAGAAATGGCAATTTCCGCAACCGAGCCCACTGTTTTTTCAGTGCTTACCTTTTCTTTTTGAGTAATGTCTGTTTTTTGATCTTCCAGCAGTGCACTCAGTCCTCTTCCTAAAGCAGGTTTTTTACTCATTCTTCTTCTACGTCAATAATTTTCTCTGAATGCTTAATTTGCGTCAAGTCATTCTTTTGTAAGATTTCTCTTGCTAAATTAAGATAATTAACTGCCCCCTTGCAGCTTGCATCATGCATAATGATTGTTTCGCCGTGGCTTGGTGCTTCACCTAATCGCGTATTTCGTTGAATAATGGTATCAAATACCATTTGCTGAAAATGGGTTTTTACCTCTTCAACCACTTGATTTGAGAGTCTCAATCGAATGTCGTACATGGTTAAGAGTAATCCTTCAATACTCAATTCAGGGTTTAGTCTCGCTTGAACAATTTTGATAGTATTTAATAATTTGCCCAATCCTTCCAAGGCAAAATACTCACATTGAACAGGGATAATCACTGAATCTGCTGAGGTAAGGGCATTTACTGTAATAAGTCCTAATGATGGAGAACAATCAATGATAATGAAGTCATAATCATCTTTCACTTTATTTAAAGCATGCCTCATCATTTTTTCACGTGAAGGCATATTGATCATTTCTATTTCAGCACCTACTAAATCAATGTGTGCAGGCAGTAAATCCAAATTAGGCGAATTGGTTTCAATGATAATGTCTTTGGGTTCTATCTCATTGACAATACATTCATAAATGCTCGTTTTTACATTTCGAGGATCTATTCCTACCCCTGAAGTAGCATTGGCTTGCGGATCGGCATCTACCAACAAAACTTTGCGCTCTAGCACTCCCAATGCCCCAGCTAAATTGATGGAAGTGGTTGTTTTACCAACTCCACCTTTCTGATTTGCTACTGCTATTATCTTACCCATAGTTTATCCTATAAATTAAAGCTCTTTTGAGCTGTTGATGTCCATTAGAATTAGATTCTTTCCTGCTTTCTGAAAAGTATTTACGGCCTCTTCTTTATCAATTTTGATATAGGGAAAAGTATCGTAGTGCATTCCGATAATTTCATTGCACTGAATGAAATTTGAAGCAATAATGGCGTCATCTATTCCCATGGTAAAATTATCTCCAATTGGTAGAATGGCAACATCAATATTTTCAAATTCTCCCAATAACTTCATATCGTAATGCAAAGCCGTATCTCCTGCAAAGTAGATGGTTTTGCCATCAATTTTTAAAACAAAACCGCCTGGGTTTCCCCCGTAGCTACCATCTGGCAATACGGAAGAATGAATAGCATTGACATACTTTAAAGTGCCAAAGTCAAATTTCCAGCTACCGCCATGATTCATGGGGTGATTATTTTCTATCCCTTTTGCTTCAAACCAACTCACAATTTCAAAATTGGAGACTAACTTTGCCCCAGTTCTTTTAGCAATTTGTTCCGCATCGGCGACATGGTCTTCATGCCCATGACTTATTAACATATAGTCACACTCAATTTCGTCAAGCTTAACACTTTTTGCAAGCTCATTAAAACTGATAAATGGGTCAAACAAAAGCTTGTGTTTATCGGTTTCAATCAGAAAGCATGCATGACCGTAATAGGTGATTTTCATGGGCTTAGAGTCTAAGAATTAAATTAGTTTATTTTGCACTCTATCTGTGAGTAGGCATAGGTATAAAAGTAGTTTTAATCTAAGGAATGAAGAAGGTAAAAGACTCCTTTTTTTGCACAAAATTTTGTTAATACGAAGATGATAAGCATTCTTTCAGCTAGTAATCGAAAAGGGAATTTGACAGCCATATTTGCTGAAAAATGCCTCCAATTTTTAGAAGAAAAAAATATTGAATCACAACTTTTCCATTTAAGTGATTTGCCCAAGGACTTAAATCTGCAATCGGTATACGAATACGATACTTCCGTTTTTAATGAGATCTCTGAAAAGCTCATTCGTCCTGCCCATAAATTTCTTTTTATTGTTCCTGAGTACAACGGAAGCATACCGGGAATTTTAAAGTTGTTTTTAGACGGTATAAGCCCTAAGGATTTTAAGGGGAAGAAGTCGGCGCTCATTGGTGTTTCAGCCGGAAGAGCTGGAAACTTAAGAGGAATGGATCACTTAACCGATATTCTTCATTATCTGCAAGTAGAAGTCCATCCTTCTAAACTGCCAATTTCAAAAGTGTATGATTTACTAGAAAATGGAGAAGTGAAAGATGAAGAAACACTTGCCTTAATGGAAGGTCAAGTTCAAAAATTGATAGAATACTAAAATGCGATACCTCATTGAATTTAGCTACTTAGGTACGGCTTATCATGGTTGGCAAATTCAACCGAATGCAAATACCGTACAAGCGGAGTTGCAAGCAGCTCTTTCAACTTTACACCAAGCAGAGGTTGAGGTAGTAGGAGCGGGACGAACAGATACTGGGGTTCATGCCGAGCAGATGTATGCGCATTTCGATACCTTGAAAGAATGGGACAATCGAAGTTTTCTGCACCGAATAAATTCCATTTTGCCTCATGATATTGCGGTTTATAATTTGTTTCAAGTGAAGGCAGATTTTCATGCACGATTTGATGCTACATTTCGTTCCTACCGCTATCAAATTTCTCATCGAAAAAACCCTTTTTTAACCGATCGAGCTTTTCGGTTGCCTTTTCCGTTGAATATTGAAAAAATGAATCAAGCGGCTGAATTGCTTTTAGGTGAACATGATTTTTCATGCTTTAGCAAGGCGCATACCCAAACGTTTACCAATAATTGTCACTTGATTTCAGCAGACTGGAGAAAAGAAAAAGATTTGCTGCTTTTTGAAGTTACTGCCAATCGCTTTTTACGCAATATGGTGCGTGCCATGGTGGGTACTTTACTGGAAGTAGGAGAGGGGAAAAGGGCGGTTGAAAGTATGCCAGAATTATTGGAATCAAAGAATCGCTCCAAGTCTGGAACATCAGTGCCAGCTCAGGGTTTGTACTTAACTGAAGTGGGCTATCCTGAAGAATCTTTTAAACTTATTTAAGAATAAATTTCAAGCCCTTGAGCTAGATTTTAAACCTACTTTTGCAGCATGAGTGAAGTGAGCGGTAAAGCATGGGATACAGCATTGTTTAAACGAGTAATGCAATATGCCAAACCCTACAAATTAACCTTTACCATTACCGGTATTTTAGTCATAGTATTGGCTATTTTGGGCCCATTACGTCCTTGGTTGATTCAGTATACCATTGATGAGAAAGTCAAAAACTTTGATGCTGAGGGGGTTTTGAATTTAACCTTGCTGATGATTGTCATTTTAGTTGTTGAAGCAATCATTCAGTTTTATCAAACTTATTGGGCGAATTGGTTAGGACAAACCATTATCAAAGATTTAAGAGTTCAACTTTTTAAGCATGTACTTTCATTTCGTTTAAAGTACTTTGACCGAACGGCTATTGGCACTTTAGTGACAAGAACGGTTTCTGACATTGAAACCATAGCCAATATTTTTTCGCAGGGAATCTTGGTGATCATCGGAGATATTTTAAAACTGATTGCTGTAATCGCCTTTATGTTATACACCGATTGGTTATTAACTTTAATTACGCTTATCCCGATTCCAATTCTGATTATAGCGACAAACATTTTTAAGAAGACCATCAAGAAAGCTTTTCAAGAGGTAAGGACCCAAATTTCTCGTTTAAATGCCTTTGTACAAGAAAGGGTAACGGGAATGAAGATTATTCAAATTTTTAACCGAGAAGAAGTGGAAATGAGCCGCTTTGAAAAAATGAATAAGCTTCATCGCGATGCGCACATAAGAACCGTTTGGGCTTATTCCATTTTCTTTCCCATAGTAGATATGTTGTCTGCCGCTTCATTAGCCTTACTAGTTTGGTGGGGAACTAAAAGTGTAATTGGAGGCTATACTACGCTAGGAAATTTGACTGCATTTATCATGTATATCTACATGTTGTACCGTCCAATTCGTCAACTTGCCGACCGCTTTAATACTTTGCAAATGGGCATGGTAAGTTCTGAAAGAGTATTTAAAGTCTTAGATACCAATAGCTTTATTGAGAATAAAGGAGAAACTCAAAAGTCAAACTTAGTTGGTGAAATTGAATTTGAAAAAGTTTGGTTTGCTTATGAGGGTGAAGATTATGTTTTAAAGGATGTTAGCTTTTCGGTGAAACCAGGAGAGACGGTTGCTTTTGTAGGCGCAACAGGTTCCGGCAAGACCTCTACCATTAATTTGTTGGGGCGTTTTTACGAATTTCAAAAAGGCGAAATCAAATTGGATGGTGTGCCTATTCGTGAATTTGACCTAGAGAATTTGCGATCAAACATGTCTGTGGTGTTGCAAGATGTTTTCTTATTTTCAGATACCATTCACAACAACATTACTTTAAATAGTGACCAAATTTCTGAAGAAGCCGTAATTGAGGCTGCTAAAAGAGTAGGAGCGCATGATTTTATTAGCAAATTGCCCGGCGCATATCATTACGATGTGAAAGAGCGCGGAGGCATGTTATCCGTTGGGCAACGTCAGTTGATTTCCTTCATTCGAGCTTATGTGCATAACCCCAGTATTTTAATTTTAGATGAAGCCACCTCTTCCATTGATACTGAATCTGAAGCATTGATTCAACAAGCTACGGATGTGCTAACCGAAGGAAGAACAAGTATTGTAATTGCTCATCGATTGTCGACCATTCAAAAGGCAGATAAAATTATTGTGCTTGAAGCAGGTAGAATTATTGAACAAGGCACACATCAAGAGTTACTTGATTTAAATGGCCACTACAAAAAACTTTTTGAGTTGCAGTTTAAGAATGAGGAAGTGGTTTAAAAACTAAAAGCCCCATTGCACCAATGCAATGGGGTTTTATTTTAGAAAACAAATACCTTAACTAGCTTCTTATATGTCCGTTTCCTAAAACGTAATATTTATTGGTTATCAATTGTTTTAATCCCAAAGGTCCTCGGTGGTGCAATTTATCTGTGCTAATGGCCAATTCTGCACCAACGCCCATTTGTCCGCCATCGGTAAATCGGGTAGAGGCATTGTGGTAAACGGCAGCACTATCAACTTGTTCCATAAAAGTAGCAGCCTTTTCAGCGTCTTCGGTTAATATGGTATTGGAATGTCCACCTGAAAATTGGTTTATGGTGTTTATGGCATTTTCTAAACCATCAACACTTCCAATGGCTGCTTTCAAGGCTAAAAATTCTTCATACCAAATATGTTCATCAGTTATATCATCTGCTTGACCTAAATGTTCTTTCACAGAAGAAGTCGCTAATAATTTTACTTCGTGTTTGCTTAATTCTTTTCCAATTCGATTTACCACTTCTTCAAAATGGGGATGGTTTTGATCAATTAAAATTTTATCTAAGGCATTGCAGCCAGAAATTTTATCCGTTTTTGCGTTTACAATCACTTTAAGTGATTTCTCAATGTCAGCATCTGAAGCCACATAGGCAAAATTATTGCCTCTACCACTTACCAAAACAGCACAAGTAGCATGTTCTTTTACAAAATTGATCAATCGTTCACCGCCTCTAGGGACAATTAAATCTAAAGGTTGGTCCGGATTCTTTAAAAACGCTTGCGTTTTCTCCCGATCCATTTTTAGATATTGTATCCAATTCTTATCTAGGTCATTTTGAGTTAAAGCTTTGTGCCAGCACTTTACCAATTCTTCATTACTCGCATGAGCTTCTTTTCCTCCTTTCAATAAAATTTTGTTGTTGGCTTTAAAAGCAAGCACTGCAGCCTCAATGGTTACATCCGGTCTACTTTCGTAGATAATCATGATGGTTCCAAAAGGAGCAGACTTATTGGTGATGTCCAAACCATTGGGTAAAAGATTGTGACTAATTGTTTTGCCAACCGGGTCGTCTTGCTCTTTCACTTCTCGGACAGCTCGAATCATATCATCTACCTTTTTGTCATCAACCACCAAGCGATCGTAAAGAGCTTGATCATCTCGATTAAAAGCATTTAAATCTTTTTTGTTAGCCGAAATAATGGCTTCTCGATTTTCATCAAGAAGTTCCATCATACTTTGTAATACGGCGTTTCTTTTATCTAATGTCAATAATTTCATGTCAATTCTTTTTAAGCGTTTACTTCATCTTTATGATAAATTCTAGTTCCCACTTCTTTTCCTTTCACGATGTTAATGATGTTGTCTTCTACTTTGCCATTGGCAATGTAAGTGGGAATATTTTTGGCAGCAGTTTGTTTGGCTACGTTTAATTTGGATCCCATGCCACCACGACCTTCACCTTCTTTTTTAGTTGAAGATTGTATGTATTGTTCCACATTTTGATCTGTTGAAACTGATTTTATCAATTCGGTATTATCATCATCTGGATGACCATTGTACAATCCTTCGGTATCCGTGAGCAAAATCAGCATATCAGCATCAATCAGCTCAGCAACGAGACTCGCTAATTCGTCATTATCTGTAAACATAGACATGGATAAGGAAACGGCATCGTCTTCATTCGCTATGGGCACAATTCCTTGCGAAAGCAATCCTTCATAG
>CAJXFJ010000014.1 GCA_913052515.1 uncultured Flavobacteriales bacterium
GAAACTTCAGACTGACTTAAATTCAATGCTCTTGCTTTGGCTGTTCGGTCTGCATTCCAAAATCGCTTATACTCTTTGGCCATTCGTTGAATAAATTCTTCAACTGAGGTATTCCAATAAAACTCATAGGTATTGGGCAAAAAGAGGGTCATAAATGTTTGGGAATTGAAGCCATATTTTTTGGCTAAATCCTGACTATTAAGTGCCTTTAACAACTCAAGTGAATCTAGTTCCAACTGAGAACCAATCCTTCCGGCCAATTCTTTTTTAGTCCGCAAGCTATTAAAAGTCACCTTAACAGGTGTTTGCTGACCCGATCGAAATAAATTAATAAGCTCATTATTACTCATCCCATTTTTCAGCAAATACCGTCCTGCCTTGGGAGTTTGAAACTCCTTTTGCTCCGCTACCCAAATGAAAGAAGTGGTGTCCTTTAATATTCCTTTCTCATACATATCCTGATACAAGTCTTCAAATGTCCAATCAGTGTGGAGGTAATAAAAAGTTTCTCCTCCATCGATCTGTGTGGCTGAGTTGTATATTTTTTGATAATAAGAGTACACCAAATAAAGGGCAAACAAAAAGGCTACTCCAAAGAGGATTAGCCCTACTCTATTTTTCTTTTTCTTTCTAGCCATATTATTTCTGGGAGTAAAAATACCAATTGCCCCATTTCAATGGAAATTGAATCCACAAGAAAACACTTAGTTTTGCTAAAAAATTGCACATGCGGATTGACATTATTTCCGTTTTACCTGAATTATTAGAAAGTCCTTTTTCGGCCTCTATTTTAAAAAGAGCCCAAGATAAAGGCTTGGTTGAAGTTCATTTGCATAACCTTCGTGATTATAGCTTAGACAAGCAAAAATCGGTGGATGATTATGCATTTGGGGGTGGTGCAGGCATGGTGATGAATATTGAACCAATTGATTGTTGTATTTCCGCTTTAAAAAATGAGCGCCAATATGATGAAGTGATTTACATGACCCCAGATGGCGATCGTTTGAACCAGCAAATTAGCAATCAATTATCCTTAAAAGGCAATTTAATAATCCTCTGCGGCCATTACAAAGGGGTTGACGAAAGAGTTAGACAACACCTGATTACAAAAGAGATTTCTATTGGTGATTATGTACTTTCAGGCGGCGAACTGGGAGCAGCTGTTTTGGCAGATAGTATAATTCGCTTGCTACCAGGAGTGTTAAATGATGAAACTTCAGCCTTATCTGATTCGTTTCAAGATGATTTGTTAGCACCTCCAGTTTATACTCGTCCAGCTGAGTATAAAGGTTGGAAAGTTCCTGAATTACTGCGTTCAGGAAACTTAAAAAAAATTGAGGAATGGAGACATGAGCAAAGCCTTGAACGTACCAAAGAAAGACGCCCAGATTTATATAAAAAATATTCGCAGTAAGGCATTGTTATTTTAATTTTAAAACCTACTTTTGCTCTCCTATTTTTGCAGACCTAATAATATAAGCAATGGACGCAATTCAATTCGTAGAGCAAGACTTAGTTAAGTTAAATGAATTACCTGATTTTAATGCAGGAGATACAGTAGCTGTATCATATTCAATTAGAGAAGGAAATAAAGAACGTATTCAGGTTTTCCAAGGAACAGTTATTCAAAGAAGAGGTTCTGGAGTAAGCGAAACATTTACCGTAAGAAAAGTTTCTGGTGGTATGGGTGTTGAAAGAGTATTCCCAATGAATTCTCCATTTATTGATAGCATTAAGGTTACAAAGAGTGGTTCTGTGCGTAGAGCAAGAATTTTCTACATGAGAAACAGAACTGGTAAAGCAGCTAGAATTAAAGAAAAAATCTTCGTTAAGAAGTAATCAGAATAATTTCAAAAAAGCCCCTTTGCTAAAGCAAAGGGGCTTTTTTTTGTCTAACATTTTGAGCTTAATTTTAAGCTATGAATAACAAAATGATAGTTGATGAGCGACAAAGAGATATCGGTCGCTTTTTAGTGGGAAGACTTCTTCCCTTTCGCAAAAAAAGAAGTGTAGGGCCTTTCGTTTTTATTGATCACATGGGACCTCATAAGTTGGAAGAAGGCAAATTCATGGATGTTGACCAACATCCCCACATTGGTCTAAGCACACTCACCTATTTGTATGAGGGAGAAATAGAGCACCGAGACAGCACTGGTGCCGTACAAGTTATCGGTGCTGGCGATGCCGGATTTATGACCTCTGGGAAAGGAGTTACGCATACAGAAAGAACGCCTCAACAAAACCGGACTAAAGCTCCGTTAAGCATTCATGGCTATCAAATTTGGGTGGCTTTACCGAAAGAGAAAGAAGAGATGGAGCCACGCTTTGACTACTTTAAGAGCCACCAATTACCAGAATGGAATTCCGATGGATTTCGATTTAGATTGGTGGCTGGAGAAGGATTTGGAAAGCAATCACCTTTAAAAGGATATTCACCATTATTTATGGTAGATGTAGAAGCTTTAGAAGATGGCGAGCTCAATTTAAGAGAACATTTGACTGGAGAAATTGCATTTGTAATTGTTGAAGGCTACTTAATTGATCAAGGAGAGCAAGTAAATGCTGGTCAAATGCTAATTAGCAAAAGCGAGGAGGCTTGTCATATACAAGTTCCGAAAGGCACAAAGCTATTGTTATTTGGAGGAGAGCCATTAGCTGAAGAACGATTCTTGTTATGGAACTTCGCATCAAGTTCAAAAGAACGCCTACAACAAGCAAAAAAAGAATGGGAAGCTAAGCAGTTTCCTAAAGTGCCAGGAGACGATACTTACATTCCCATTCCAGTATAAATTATTTAGGTATTCCTATAGAAAATCTACCTTTCCAGTGTCTAAATTATAGTAAGCTGGTACTATTTGAACTTTTCCCTCTTTAACGGCATTCGCAACAATTGAAGAACGATTTACTAATTCTTCTGCATTAAGTTGTGCGTTTTTCTTTACTACATCATTTACCTCAGCCCCTTCTCCTGAAGCTGCAATAGATGGTGCAATATGTGACAATAAGTGATTTAAATTATAGCCATTATCTCCACCAGCTAAAGCAGCACCAACGGCACCGCAACTCTGATGTCCTAAAACGACAATAACTTTAGAACCTAAGTGAGCTACTGCATATTCAATGCTTGCCAAAGATGAAGTGTTTGCTACATTTCCAGCCACTCGGACAGTAAAAATTTCGCCCAATCCAGTGTCAAATGCATGTTCAGGAACTACACGACTGTCGGCACAACTCAATACAATGGCATAAGGCTGCTGCCCTCCTACTAATTCATTTCTCCTACTTTGGTCACTTAATTTGTGCTCCAATTGGTCTCCCACAAAACGACGATTTCCTTCTTTTAAGCGTTCTAAAATATCAGTTGCTGTCATTATTTTCCTTTTTATTGATTAATTATTTCGATTCACAGCATCCAAAATACCTATTAAACACCATAAAAAAAAACGGCGATAGGAAACACCATCGCCGCTTTTAAATTACTTTCAATTCAGTTACTGCGCTCCAGCTACTATTTCATCAACTACATCTGGATCTAGTAACGTAGAAGTGTCACCCAATTTATCAGGCTCTCCTTCGGCTACTTTACGTAGAATTCTTCGCATAATTTTTCCTGATCTAGTTTTGGGTAATCCAGTCACAAATTGAATTTTTTCCGGCCTTGCAATTTTACCAATGCGCTCTACCACTGTTTCAACCACTTCAGCTTTTGCCACATCTATATTTGTAGGTAAACTTTCACATACGATATAAGCATAAATGCCTTGACCTTTTATATCATGTGGATAACCAACTACAGCTGATTCGACTACCATAGGGTTATGATTAATCGCATCTTCTATTTCAGCGGTCCCAAATCGGTGTCCACTAACATTAATTACATCATCTACTCGACCAATAATTCGATACATTCCGTTTTTATCTCTTTTGGCTCCATCTCCGGTAAAATAATAGCCTTCATAATGAGAGAAATAGGTGTTCTTACATCGCTCATGGTCTCCGTAAGTTGTTCTCAAAATGGAAGGCCACGGATGTTTCATACATAAGTACCCTTCTACTTCATTTTCTTCAATTTCCTTTCCTTCTTGGTCAAGCAATACTGGTTGAATACCAGGTAAAGGGTATCCAGCATGAGCGGGTTTTTGAGGGCTTAAATCTCCCAAGCCAGAAATCATGATTCCGCCTGTTTCAGTTTGCCACCATGTATCTACAATAGGACAGCGCTCTTTTCCGACGTGCACCCGATACCAGTTCCATGCTTCTTCATTAATAGGCTCACCTACGGTTCCTAGTACTTTTAAGGAGTCTAAGCTATAACTTAACACATGATCATCACCACAGCCCATTAATGCTCTAATAGCTGTTGGTGCCGTGTAAAATATATTCACACCATGCTTATCGCACACTTGCCAGAAACGACCAGCATCTGGATAAGTTGGTACACCTTCAAACATCATGGTAGTTGCTCCTGAAAGCAAGGGACCATATACTATGTAAGTATGACCCGTAATCCAACCAATATCAGCAGTACACCAATACACATCACTTTCCTCGTATTGAAATACATTTTGGAAAGAATAAGCGGCATAAACCATATATCCACCACAGGTATGCACAACTCCTTTAGGCTTTCCCGTAGAACCTGAAGTATAAAGAATAAACAACATGTCTTCCGAATCCATTTGCTCGGCAGGGCAATCTGAGTCCATACCCTTTACTACCTCATCCCACCATATGTCTCTACCTTCTTTCATCTCAGGAGACCAATTCACACAATCATAAACGATTACTTTCTCAACAGAGTCACAATGTTGTAATGCTTCATTTACTACTCTTTTAAGTGGAACTTGCTTCGTTCCTCGATTTAATCCATCTGCTGTAATTACCATTTTGGCCTGAGCATCATTAATCCGGTCAGCCATGGCAGAGGCACTAAAGCCAGCAAATACCACAGAATGTACTGCCCCAATTCGGGCGCAAGCCAAAACGGCTACTGTTAACTCAGGAATCATGGGCATGTAAATAACCACCCGGTCACCCTTCTTTATTCCTTGATTTTTAAGCCCATTAGCAAATTCACATACCTTTTCATAAAGCTCTTTGTAGGTATATCTTACAAAGCGCTCTTTGGGGTCATTGGGTTCCCAAATGAGTGCTAATTTATTCCCTCTTTTTTGCAAGTGCCGATCTAAACAGTTTTCGGTAATGTTCATTTTACCGTTTATAAACCATTTTACATCAGGGGTAGCAAACTCCCATTCGCAAACTTTATCGTATGGTTTCTGCCAAACGAATTGTTGAGCAATTTCATCCCAAAACGTATCTGGATTATCTACGCTTTGCATGTATTTTTCTTGATATTCTTCGTAAGATTTAATTCGTAAGTCCATAGTGTTTAGTTTCTATTTATTAATTCTCTATTGTTTGTAAATAAGGTTTCTATTTCAGTAATTATAGCAGGATCATCAATGGTTGAAGGCATTTTATAGTCTTCTAAATCAACAATTTTGCGCATGGTTTTTCGCAAGATTTTTCCCGATCTAGTTTTTGGTAATCGTTCTGCAATTAGCACAGTTTTTAATGAGGCTACCGCTCCAATTTCTTTTCGCACTAGCTGAATGATTTCATTCTGCAATTCCTCTGTAGTTTTTGAAAGATTAGTTTTAGCTACAACAATGGCCATTGGCTTCTGTCCTTTAATTTCACAATGAACACCTATTACCGCACACTCTGCTACATCTGCATGTGAAGCGACAACCTCTTCCATTTCTGCAGTTGATAATCGATGCCCAGCTACATTGATAATATCATCAACGCGACCTGTGATGAAGAAATAACCATCTTCATCATAATAGCCTCCATCACCCGAAAAGTAATAGCCTTCAAACTTGTTTAAATACCCTTTTTCAAATCGCTCTCTATCGTTGTAAAGTACAGGCAAACAACCAGGTGGTAGTGGTAATTTTACGGCAACATATCCTTCTTCATTTGGTTCAGCTTTTGTCCCATCTTCACGAAGTACTTGTAAATCGTATCCACAAACTGGTTTTGTAGCACTTCCTGCTTTTACAGGAAACTCTTCTACTCCTAACATATTTGCTAGCATAGCCCATCCACTTTCCGTTTGCCACCAATGATCAATTACTGGAACTTGAAGTTGATCTTGCAACCACTTTAAGGTGGTGGCATCGCAACGTTCTCCAGCTACAAACTGTGAACGCAAAGATGAAAGGTCATACTTTTTGATGAATTTACCATCTGGGTCTTCTTTCTTAATGGCTCTAAAAGCAGTTGGCGCTGTAAACATAACATTCACCTTATTTTCAGCAATAACTCTCCAAAAGGTTGAAGCATCTGGAGTTTTAATTGGTTTCCCTTCAAATAGTATAGTCGTGCAGCCTTGAATTAATGGAGCATACACAATGTAAGAGTGACCGACAACCCATCCAACATCACTTGCTGCCCAGTAAACTTCACCTTCTTTACAATTGTAGATATACTCCATACTGAACTTAAGAGCTACCGCATGGCCGCCATTATCCCTTACAATTCCTTTTGGGGTACCTGTAGTTCCTGAAGTATAAAGTATATAAAGTGGATCTATGGCATCTAACTCAACATAAGTAGCGGGAGTAGCTGCTTCTACTAAATCCTTGTAGTCGACATCTCGATTGCTTAAATTGGCCTTGAATTCATCTCCTCGATCAACAACAATTACTTTTTCAGGTGGAAAATTTGAATCAGCTATTGCCTCATCTACGATGGGTTTGTATTTGATTATTTTTTGAATTTCAATTCCATAATTCGCAGTAATTAGTACTTTGGGTTTGGCATCATTAATTCGAATGGTTAATTCATGGGGAGCAAAACCTCCAAACACCACCGAATGCACTGCTCCAATTCGTGCACATGCCAACATGCTAATTAGGGCTTCTGGAATCATCGGCAGATAAATAATAACACGATCTCCTTTACCCACGCCTAATGACTTTAAACCACCTGCAAGCTTTTCTACTTTCTTCAATAATTCACCGTAAGTGTAACTTTCCTTTTTCCCGCTTACAGGACTATCATAAACCACAGCAACTTGATCACCTCTGCCACTGTTGACATGTTTATCGAGTGCCAAATAAGAGGTATTCATTTTACCTCCTTTAAACCAACGATATAAGCCATTTTCCTTTGCTAGTATCGTTTCGGGTTTTGTAAACCACTCTATTTGCTCCGCTTGTTTTGCCCAAAATTCTTCAGGCTTTTCGATGCTTTCGCGATACATCTTCTCATAAGTAGTACCGTTCATTTTAGTTGTTTTTAGTTAATTCTTCTTCTATTGACTTGACTAAGTTTCGAGTTGAAAATGGTTTGGTGAGATATAAATCTGCACCCATGGCGTAGCCTTTTTCAATATCTTCTTGTTTACTTTTTGCGGATAAGAAAACCACTTTAACTCCTTTGTATTTTTCATTGGATTTAACGTGCATACAAACTTCATATCCATCTACATCAGGCATCATAATATCTAGCAGCATTAAATCTGGCACTTCGCTATCAAGCAATTTCAATGCTTCATTTCCATTTCTGGCAATAAAAACCTCAAAATTGTTTTTCCTTAGCAGATAGTCTAATGACATTACAATATTGGGTTCATCGTCTACAATTAATATTTTCTTCTTCATAGTCATTCTATTGGCAATCGGAATTTAAATTTAGCCCATTCTCCTTCTACCTCAGCAGAAATACTTCCTTGATGCATCTCTACAATATTCTTAGAAATGGCTAAGCCTAATCCATGTCCTACTTGCTTCTTATTTCTTTGGTTTTTTACTTGATAAAATTTATCGAACAATTGATCCAAATCATCCTCCGTTAATGAAGAACCATTATTGGCAATTTTTACTCTCACAGAATCTTCAAAACGGTAGGCCGTTATTTCAATCTTCCCGTTTTCTGAATCACAATACTTTATGGCATTGGTAAGTAAGTTAGTTACCAACTGACGAATTCGATCTTCATCAGCAACCACATTGGGCAAACTCACACTTATATCCAAATTCAAGCTGATTTGCTTTTCTTTTATTTTTGGATTAGCAGCCTTTATTTCATCTTCAATTAATGTTTGGATGTTAATTTCAGATTTCTCCAATTCTTGATTTCCACTTTCAAACTTTTCTAAATCTAGCACATTTGAAATCAAACGACTCATGCGCTCTGATTCATAAATGATGTTATCAATGAAGGTCGCTTTCTGCTCTTCCTCCATGTCGGCATGATCTTGTATAATTTCTGCAATGGCCTTAATACTTGTAATAGGAGTGCGTAATTCATGAGTAACCGTATACAAAAATTCATTCTTTAGTTCGCTAAACTCTTGCAACTTACTATTAGCCAATTGTAAACTTTGTGTAGCTTTTGCCAGTTGCTGTTGCTTTTGTTGCAGTGCCTTATTGAGCTTTATAGTTTCTTGAGATTCTTGCAAAATATTCAAGACTTCTTTCATTCCAATTTCTTCTTCTTGAACTACTTTAGAAACCATAATCTTGGCACTTGAAGGTCCAATAATTCCAGTCAAAACTCTTTCAGCATAAGAGACTACTCTTGCATCAACCTTGGGATTATCTTCCCAATTAATGCCATGTCGTTGTGCATATCGTTCTAAGACTTCTTCAGTTCTTTTCTCTCCAATAAATTGGTTAAATAGTGATTTTATGTCAGGAAAATAGGCGGAAACATTTCGTGCAACTGACTTATCATAGCGCCCTGAATATTTAAAAATATCAACAAATAATTCCGCTTGATTAATCTCTGTAGCAGATTGACTGCTTTGGAAAGAAATTCCAATGTACAAAGCGGTGTTTACTAAAAGCGAAATGAAAATTCCTGATGATAATTGACTCAATCCGAGCGTTTGATTGGTGTATTCTAAGAATTGTTCTAATTCCACAATCCTCAATAATTCAAAAGAATGACTCGTGTTTGGATAAATTAAAAAGAGAGCCCATAATAGAAGTCCACCTCCAATGCCCCATATTGCAGCTCTAGCATTGGATTTTTTCCAAAACAATCCTCCAAAAAAGGCAGGAGCCAATTGTGCTATAGCAACAAAACTGATTAGTCCAATACTTACCAATGACTCTGAAAATGTAAAATATTGATAATACAAATAGGCCAAAATCATAATTACTACAATTGAGACTCTTCTCCATAAAAGCAGTAAGCTTTGATAATTCTGTCTTTGACTTGCGTCTTCTTTATCCGTTTTTAGAATTAAGGGAATAAAAATGTAGTTACTCAGCATGGTACTTAGGGCAGTTGTTGAAACCAAAATCATACCTGTTGCTGCACTAAAACCACCTAATAAGCCTAAAAAAACTAAGAAATTGGCCTTTTCTTTTAGTGGAAGAAGGATTACATAAAAGTCTGAATCTGCAGTTTCAGGCAAAAGCAACAAGCCTGCTAAAGCAATTGGTAATACAAACAAGTTGATCAGCAACAAGTAGATAGGTGCTATACGCATAGCCGTTAATATATGCTTCTCTTTACCTGCTTCTACAGAAGAAACTTGAAACTGACGGGGTAATAAGAAAAAAGCAATGGCACTGACTAAACAGATAAAAAACCAATCGGAATAACCCCAACTGTTATTAATTGCGGCTAATCGTTGAACATTTACTTTTTGAGCTGCTTGCGAAAACAAGTCTCCGAAACCATTAAATAAACCGTAAACTACAAATAAACCAATGGCAAAAAAGGCAATAATTTTTACAACGCTTTCAAAGGCTACAGCCGAAATTAAACCAGGCTTTCTCTGATTGGCATCTACATTGGCTGCACCAAATAATATGGCAAAAACGGTTAGTAAAAACAACACAAACAAAGAAGCCCAAGGCATTGAATTGGGGCTTAACAACTCAATGGAACTATCTACTGCTTTCAGCTGTAAAGCAATGTAAGGTATAACTCCTAAGAAAGAAGCAATGGAAACCAACTTGCCTAAACCGGCATGTTTTCCATATCGAATTGAGATAAAATCTGCTATTGAAGAAATGCGAAGCGTTTTTGTAATTCGAACTGTTTTTCGCAGAATGACCCACCAAAAAGGCACTGTTAAAAGCGGACCAATATAAATGGCAAGAAAACTGATTCCATCTCTGGCCGCCCAACCAACACTTCCATAAAAAGTCCATGCGGTGCAATAAACCATTAAAGAAAGCGCATAGAAATAACCGTTATTTGAAAAAGAGGAAAAGTATTTTTCTGAGTTAAAAGCAATAAAAAACAAGCCTAATAGATAGACCAATAAAATTGGTATCACTAAAAATTCAATCATTCTCTTTGGCTCTTTCGCTAATGCTATTTCTATTTAAAACCAGGTTCAGAATAAAAATAAAGGCAATCCAAACCAAAAGAATGCTGATTAAGGAATACGGAACATGACCCAAACTTTTATCTGGAGTAATGAGTGCCAAAAAAGGATATTGTAATAAACATAGCAAGACTAAGCCTATTACAATCAGTTTTTTTATTGCCTTATTTTGTTTCAATCTAGTGCCTATAACTAATAAAGGTGGTGTTGTTTCCAACACCACCGAATTTAACCAAAGTTTAGAATTAATGCGCGCTGGCTTCTCCTGCCCCTGAAGGCAATCGAATATCTTCTACTAAGTCTTGAACATCTTGAGGAGGTGCCGGAGTCATTTTTGAAATAATCATAGCTACTGCAAAGTTTACAATCATTCCAACGGTTCCGAATCCTTCGGGTGAAATTCCAAACCACCAATCTTCTTTTGCAGAAGAACCGATTAATCCGAATTTAAATTTGAGGATGTAGAATATAGTTAACAATAAACCAATAACCATACCTGCAACTGCACCTTCTTTGTTCATGCGTTTGCTGAAAATTCCCATAACAATGGCAGGGAAGAATGAAGCAGCGGCCAACCCAAAGGCTAAGGCAACAACTGCCGCCACATAATCAGGTGGGTTTATTCCAAAATAACCTGCAACTACCACAGCAACACCAGCTGCAATTCTAGCCGCTAACAATTCACCTTTATCAGAAATGTCAGGCTTAATTTGTTTTTTGAATAAGTCATGTGCTACCGAAGTAGAAATAACCAATAGCAAACCTGCAGCAGTTGAAAGAGCTGCGGCTAATCCTCCTGCCGCTACAAGTGCAATCACCCAATTTGGTAATTGTGCAATTTCAGGATTTGCCAATACAATAATATCACGATCTACAGTGAATTCATTTCCATTCCAACCATTTGCTTCAGCTTTTGCTGCCATAGCAGGGTTGGCATCATTGTAGTATTGAACTTTACCGTCGTTGTTTTTGTCTTCCCAGCCCAATAAGCCAGTTTGTTCCCAATTACTTACCCAAGAAGGTAAAGAAGAATATTCTTTGTCTTGAACTGTCTCGATTAAGTTGGTTCTTGCAAAAACAGCAACCGCAGGAGCAGTGGTGTAAAGAATTGCAATAAATAACAATGCATAACCAGCAGATTTTCTTGCATCTTTAACCTTAGGAACTGTAAAGAAACGTACAATTACGTGCGGCAATCCTGCCGTACCTACCATTAAGGCTGCGGTAATAAAGAAGACATCAATCATATCTTTAGAACCATTGGTATAAGCCGCAAACCCTAACTCTTCATGTAAACCATCAAGCTTATCTAATAAACTTACACCATCAGCTCCATAACCACCAAAACCAATTTGTGGTAAAATAGAGTCAGCCATTTGAATAGAAATAAAGATGGCCGGAACCATAAATGCAAAAATCAAAACACAATATTGTGCTACTTGTGTGTAGGTAATTCCTTTCATCCCTCCAAGTACTGCGTAGAAGAAAACGATGACCATTCCAATAAGAACTCCAGTATTTACATCTACTTCTAAAAAACGAGAAAATACAACACCTACACCACGCA
>CAJXFJ010000015.1 GCA_913052515.1 uncultured Flavobacteriales bacterium
TTTATGTGCAGGAACGTACTTTGTTGAAGTAACCAATAATAGTGGCTGTAAAGCATTTGAGCAAGTAATTATAGGCGAACCAGATCCATTCACAGTAAGTGAAAGTATTGTTTCAACAAGTTGTAACAATTCATGCGATGGTTCTATTAACCTAGCTGTTAGTGGTTCTAATGGCAACTATTCATACAATTGGTCGCCATCGCCTCAAAATGGACAAGGCACAAACAATATAAGTGGGCTTTGTGGAGGAACGTATTTTGTTACAATTACTGATAACATTGGTTGCGATTCTATTCTTTCTTTCGATGTAAACTCACCAAGTGTTTTAACAGCAACTTTCAATAAATTAGACGCTACCTGTGGATTAGCTGATGGCTTGATAGCCGCTACTGTAAGTGGTGGAACAGCTATATTTGACTATTCCTATCAATGGTACGATGACAATAACAACCCAATTGCAGGAGCAATTAGTCCAACACTAACAAATGTTGGTGCAGGTATTTATTATCTTGAAGTTACTGATGATAATTCTTGTCAAGAAGTATTTAGTACCTCATTGGGTACAACCAATGGTCCAACTGTTTTATTAGACTCTATAACAGATGTGGATTGTTTTAATGCACAAAATGGAGCCATAGAAATTAGTGTAAGCGGAGCAAATACACCATTCACTTACAATTGGCTACCGCTAGGTCAAACTACAGAAGACCTGAACAATTTGAATGCCGGTGACTATGAAGTCCTAGTTTCAAATGCAATTGGTTGCGTAACAACTGATACGTTTACAGTACAAGGTCCAACAGAAATGATAGCAACAATAAATACACTTGATGCGAACTGTGGTTTATGCGACGGTGAAGCTGGTGTTATTGTTTCGGGAGGAGTTGCACCATATACTTACTTATGGAGTAATGGGTCAACTACTGATAGCGCCAAAACACTTTGTGGAGGAACTTACACTATTGAAGTTACAGACTCACTTGGTTGCTTTAAGTCATTTAGTTTCTCTATAAATGCAAGCAATGGTCCTACGGGCGCAACCATTACAGCTACATCAGCAAGTTGCGCTAGCTCTTGCGATGGAACTGCAAGCATTCAAGCAATTGGTGGAACTTCGCCTTATACTTATCAATGGTTGCATAATGGTTCAACAAGCAACACTTTAAGCAATTTATGTGCAGGAAATTATATTGTTCAAATCACAGATGCGAGTGGTTGTTTAAGAACTGAGAATGTTCAAATTACTAGCCCTTCGCCTATTAATGTCAGAGAAAGTGTGATTGGGAATACATGTAACTCATTCCCTTGTACAGGGTCTGTTCGATTAAACACAACAGGTGGAACTGCTCCTTATACATATAATTGGAGCCATACCTCTACAGATACCAACTTTGTTAGAGCACTTTGTTCTGGAATTTACAACGTAACAATCACAGACGCAAATGCTTGTAGTGAAGTAAAATCAATAAATGTTCCTGATAATGGAAACACTATCATAGCTCAACCAAACTCTAGTGACGCAAGTTGTTTTGGAAGCTGCGATGGCTCATTAATTAGCGGATTGACTGCAAGTTCTGCTCTGTCTTTCCAATGGTTAGATGATCAAGGAAACGCCATTGCGAACGCAGATAATGATGTTATAAGCAGTGCTTGCTCCGGTGATTATTTCTTAGAAATCACAAGTTTACCTGCAGGTTGTAAATCTTACTATAGCGTAGAAATAGATCAACCTGATTCAATAAATATTGGTTCATCTGTAGTTAAAAATATCTCTTGTGCAGGAGAATGTGATGGAGAAATATTTATTTCCACAACAGGTGGATCATTATTATTCAGCTATTCTTGGGATGATCCGCAATTGCAAAGTGAAATTCCCGCAAGAGATTTATGTGCAGGTACCTACTCTGTTACCGCAACGGATGCAAATGGATGTTCCGCAACAACTTCAGTTACATTACAAGAACCACCTGCATTAAATTTAAATGTACTTAGCTCTACTAGTTTAACTTGTAGTTCCAACTGTGATGCTAGTGCCAATGTTAGTGCTAATGGTGGAACTGCACCTTATACATTCAGCTGGGATGGTGGGCAAGTTGGCGCATCACCAAATAATCTATGCTTTGGCCCTAATGTGGTAACAGTAGAAGACGCAACAGGTTGCTCTATTTCACAAACAGTAAATATTGGTGCCATTGATACTGTAGTCGCAATAGTTCCGTCACAAACTATTTATTGTGAAGGAGATAGTATTCGACTTCTAGGAAGAACCCTTGGTTCTTCTATTTCATCAAAAGCTTGGTATATAAATACTACAAACAATCTATTTACCAATACTACTGATACAACAATAGCTAGACCTATTGGCACATACAACTTCTACTTCATTGCTTCAGATGGAAACTGTGCAGACACAACGGCATTTACTTTTGAAGTGGTTAGCAATCCAATGTTGAGCTTAGATGCAACAACAAATGTGATTAAAGACGAAGTAATTCAACTTAACCCAATGGGACTTGATAATTCCTATTTATACAATTGGTCGCCAGCTAGATTCTTAACTGATAGTACAGTTGCAGAACCATTTACAAGTCCAACTGAGAATATTACCTACACACTTACCGTTGAAGACACCAATGGTTGTCGATTTATAGATTCCATAAAGGTTATCTATATTCCAGATATCAAGGTACCATCAGGATTCTCTCCAAATGGAGATGGAGTAAATGATGTTTGGAATATTGAACTTCTTGAAGAATTCCCAAGAGCAATGGTACAGGTGTATAACCGATGGGGTGAATTACTTTATGAACAGAAAAATGGCTACCTGCAACCATGGGATGGAACCTATGAAGGGAAAGCCTTACCCATTGGCACATACTATTATGTAATTGATTTAAACACAGACCGAATTGATCCAATTACTGGTCCAATTACCATATTGAAATAGAAATGAAAAAGTTATTAGTAATACTATTTGTTTTTGGAATTGGGTCAATCTACGCTCAACAACTTCCGCAGTATAGTCAATACATATTAAATCGATATGTTATAAATCCTGCTTCTGCCGGTTCTGAAAATTACTTTCTTGGACAAACTAATTATAGAACACAATGGGAAGGAGTTCAAGATGCACCAAGAACTTATATACTTAGTGTAAATGGTCCACTTAAAAATAAAAACATGGGTATAGGTGGGTACTTATTTACTGATGTTACCGGGCCGACACGGCGAAATGGATTTAGTTTATCTTATGCATATCATCTGAAATTGAATGAATCTCTAAAATTGTCAATGGCAGTTAATGGTGGACTTCTGCAGTATGCAATCGATGGATCAGAGATTTCTTTAGAAGACGAATCAGATCCTATCCGAAGTAATATCAATGAGAAAAACTTGTTTCCAGATGCAGGATTTAGCTTGTATTTATATGCTGATGATTATTATTTTGGTGCCTCTGCTCCTCAATTGATTCAAAATGAAATCGACTTTAAAAAATCTCTAGTAGACCCTACTGGTAGATTAGTAAATCACTATTTTATAACTGCAGGTTATGTGTATGGCATTAACAGTGATTTTGATGTCGAACCTAATTTCCTATTAAAGTATGTAAAGCCTCTGCCACTCCAATATGAATTTACTTTGCGCGGTATTTATCAAGAAAAATTATGGCTTGGTTTATCATATCGACAAAAAGACGCTTATGTGCTAATGGCCGGATACAACTTACATGGCAACTTAGCTATTGGGTACTCTTACGATATTATTCAATCTGACTTACAAAACTATAGTACTGGTTCACATGAACTCATGCTTTCAATTAAGTTCAATAATAAAACGGAAGAAGAAGTAGATTAATGGCTAGTTTCAATGAACTTATCAAAGGAAACACACCTGTTCTTGTAGACTTTTATGCAGAATGGTGCGGTCCATGCAAAATGATGCCCCCAATTCTCAATGATGTAAAAAAGGAATTGAAAGATCAGGTAAAAATCTTAAAAGTAGACGTTGATAAAAATCAAAATGCAGCAGCTACTTACCAAGTGCAAGGAGTTCCAACCTTAGTTTTATTTTCGGCAGGAAAAATAGTTTGGAGACAATCTGGAGTTGTACCCGCCCAGCAGATAGTTAGCCAAATACAAGCGGCTATTAAATAGCAACAGCCTTCAAATTTTTAGTTTGAATAAAATTCAATACCCTTTCTAATACAGGCAATACTCTATTTTTTGCTTTTAGGCTATCATGAAAAACGATTATGGACCCAGCCTTTAAATTTTTTGTGGCATAACTGAAACATTGGTCTTCGGAAACAGAAGGGTCGTAATCTCTACTTAAATGTGACCACATAATAATTTTATAGCTTGATTGAAGTGCCTTTATCTGAGTTGGTTTTATTCTTCCATATGGAGGTCTAAAAAGCTGACTTGGTATAAATATTTCAGCATTCTTAATATCGTTCAAATAATTCGAGGTAGTATTATTCCACCCATTCATGTGACTAAAAGTGTGATTTGCTACTTGATGCCCTTCTTTCCTAATTCGTTGAAATAACTCAGGATGCTTTTTAACATTATCAGCCACACAAAAAAAAGTAGCCTTTGCATCATATGCTTCTAATAAATCCAAAACTTGATCGGTAATTCCCGGGACTGGCCCATCATCAAAAGTCAAGTAAACTTCATTTTTTGCATCTTTAAACTCCCAAACTAATGAAGGGTATAATTTCTTTAACAAAGCAGGAGGATGCGCTAAAATCATAATTAAAACAACTCTTTGAACATTTCATCTACCTTACCTAAGGGAATAATTTCAATTGAATAATCTTTAAAATCAAGTCCTTTTAAGTTATACTTTGAAAGAAAAATTTTTGAAAACCCAAGTTTTTGGGCTTCTTGTATTCTCTGATCAATTTTATTGACTGGTCTAATTTCTCCTGACAACCCTACTTCAGCTGCAAAGCAATATTTAGAAGGAATAGGTATGTCTTCATTGGAAGATAAAATAGAACTAACAATAGCTAAGTCAAGCGCAGGATCTTCAACTTTAATACCTCCAGCTAAGTTTAGGAAGACATCTTTAGAAGCCAATCGAAAACCGCATCTTTTCTCTAAAACAGCGAGAAGCATATTTAATCTTCGGGTATCATAACCTGTTGCAGACCTTTGTGGTGTACCGTAAGCAGCTGAGCTAACCAAAGCTTGTATTTCGATTAAAATAGGTCTTATCCCTTCTAAACTTGCTGCAATAGCTGAGCCGCTTAATTCTTCATCGCGGTTTGAAATTAAAATCTCAGAAGGATTCTCTACCTCGCGAAGACCAAAACTATGCATCTCGAAAATGCCGAGTTCATTAGTAGGTCCAAACCGATTTTTTGAAGTTCTAAGAATGCGATACATATGATTTTGGTCGCCTTCAAACTGAAGAACAACATCAACCATGTGTTCTAAAACTTTCGGACCAGCAATGCTACCTTCTTTGTTTATATGGCCTACAAGAAACACTGGAGTTGCAGTTTCCTTCGCAAAACGCATCATACTTGCAGAGCACTCACGAATTTGTGAAACACTGCCCGGAGAAGATTCTATTACTGAGCTATGTAGAGTTTGAATACTGTCAATGACTACTACATCAGCTTCTTCGTTTTCTAAATGTTGTAATATGGATTGAACAGAAGTTTCTGCTAAAAGAAAACATTGTTCATTTTGTATTCCAATTCTCTCTGCACGCATTTTTATTTGTTGCTCACTTTCTTCGCCAGATATATATAAAACTTTAATTCCTGACCAACTAAGCGCCATTTGTAAAAGTAGAGTTGATTTTCCTATTCCAGGTTCACCCCCAAAAAGATGCAAAGCTCCTGGTATTAAACCACCTCCTAATACTCGATTTAATTCCTGATTTGGAGTTCTATATCGAACTTCAGCATTAGCCTTAACTTCTTGAATAGCAATTGGTTTTGCTTTTCTGCTCGCAGTTTTTGAACCAGAGCTTGTGCTTTTAGATTCTATTACTTCTTCAACATAAGTATTCCATTCTCCACATGATGGGCACTTACCTACCCACTTTGAAGCCTGAGCTCCACAATTTTGACAGAAAAAAGCCTTTTTTAATTTAGCCAATGTAAAAGTGATTTAAAAGACGATATCAATGGTACGTTTCTTCTTGTTGGTACCAGTTTCACAAAAGGTATTGGCATTTTCAGTGGCTTGTTCATGCCCCAAGTTTGCAGCGCGTCTCCAATCTGAACACGCTTTATCTTTCTCTTTGATTTCATAGTATGCCTCAGCTCTGTAGAAGTAGGCTCTAGACAAATTCTCTCCTCGATCATCAATAATATCGGTCAACCTTGAAATGGCATCATTGTACTTTTTCATACCTAGCATACTCAATGCTATATTCATTTTTCCATTTTGCAAATCTGGTTTTTTCTGCAAAGCTTGCTCAAAATCTGACAAACCGGCCTCGTAATTATCTAATTCAGCTTTAGCTGCTCCTCGGTTATAATATGCTTCAGCATAATCAGGCTTTAACTCTATGGCTTTAGAATAATCTTCAACAGCTTGATTATATCTTGATAATTCAGCATTACAAAAGCCTTTGTAATAATATAGTTTGGGAGAATTTAACTGAAGGTTCTCTGCTTTTTCAAAATCTTTAAGTGCTTTTTTATACTCTTCAATAAATATATAGGCAGCCCCACGATTTAAAAACAATTCTGCATTTTGAGCATTTTGTCCCTCAGCCAAATTGTATTGCTCAATTGCTTCATGGAACATTTGAAGCTTATGTTTACTATCGCCCAATCCTATTAAGGCGTTAAAATTATTAGGAGAAAGACTTGCCGCTCTCTCATAGTACTTTATTGCTTGCTTGAAAGACTCATTCTCATAACTTTTCTTTCCTAATGAAAGATAAATTGCTGTTGAATCTTGAGCAAAACTAATTGAAGTAAGAACTAGAAAGAAAAAGCTAAAAATAGAATGCTTCATAACTTTGCTTTATTTACTATTGAGGTTGTTGAATGTCCTTCTAAAAAATCAATGGTTTTCACTTCTCCTCCATTATTCAGCACCAAATCACTGCCTACAATATCTTCAACTTTGTAATCACTGCCTTTCACTAAAACATCTGGCTTAACCGAAGAAATTAACTCATAGGGCGTATCCTCATCAAATACAACCACTAAATCTACAAAATGTAATGATGCAATAATGGTCGCCCTACTCTTTTCTGTTTGAAGTGGTCGATTACTGCCTTTATTAAGTCGCTTAACTGAATCATCAGAATTTACCCCAACTATCAATTTAGTTCCTAAATCAGAGGCTTTTGAAAGGTAATCTACATGACCTAAATGAAGTATATCAAAACAGCCATTAGTAAACACTAATCGATTTCCTTTAAATTTCCAAATGTTTAAAATTCGATCAAGCTGTTCTCTATCAACAATTTTACTCTGAACTATACTTAATGCTTTTATCTGTTTTACCATTATTAAATATTCTTATTAAAGCTAAACTAAGCACTCCAAACACAATTACCATTAGTGTTTGAGAAGTCCAAATAATCCAGCCCATTGCCAAAGCTGAAGTTTTAGTTATTCCGTAAAGCATTAAAGTTTCCATTACTGCTATTGGAAAAACTCCTAAACCACCTTGAACAAATACAATGGCTAGGCTTCCCATAACAAATGCAGCCATAATTCCCGAAACTGGCACAGATGCTGTTTCTTCAATGCTGTAAAAACAAGCAGCAAACATGCCTACATACATAATCCAGATAAACAAAGTATGTAAAATAAAATACCACTTATTCTCCATTTTTATGATAGATTGAACCCCTTCCATAATCCCTTTTATTAGGTCTCTTACTTTTACGAAAAGAGGGTTTGAAGATTTTGCTAACATCAAGAAAAAGAATAATGCTCCACCTACAACCAAAACGAGCCCAAGTATTAATAAATTCTGAACTGAAAATTTATCTGAACTTTCTGATAAGAAATTATACAACATATCTCTTAACATATCTAATTCCATAAATATGACACTTGCCATAATCAGAGCTAGAATTAGCAAATCGGCAACCCTTTCCGCAACGATTGTTCCAAATAACTTGTTAAAAGGCAAACCTTCATACTTTCCCAAAAGAGCAGGTCTTGTAACTTCACCCAACCTTGGTAGGGCCAAATTGGCAACATAGCCAATCATAACACAAAAAAAACTATTCCAAAAAGAGGGCGTCTTTCCCAAAGGTTGAATCGTGTACTTCCATCTCACAGCTCTACTCATATGACTTAAAATGCCTAAGAGAACTGAAAGTAGAATGAAGCCCATTTTTGCTTGACTCATTGATTGAAACAACTCCTCTTTTTCTTGCTCACTAAGGTCTTTAAATACATACCAAATAAGAAAAACACCAAAGGCTAATGGCAAGGCAACTTTAAGAATAGAGAGGAATTTTTTCAAGGTAAAAGGTAATTTAAAGTTAGAAAATTAGTCAATTAAAGACATATTATCGATTAAACGAACAGTAGACAGATATGCAGCTACAAAAACTCGAGGACGTTCAGTGTCTTCCCAGGATTCAATTGGTTTTAATGTGTCTTCATCAACAATTTGAAAATATTCAGTTTTGAAGTCATTTTTTAATTGCTTCAAACCATGCTCCATAAGTTGAATAGGTGTTTTTTCTTCTTTATGCTGTTTACAATAATTCATCAGTTGGTAAATTAGAGAAGCAGTTTCAAGTTCTTCTTGACTTAGATTAAAATTTCTAGAACTCATAGCTAAACCATTCTCAAACCGAATAGTGGGACAACCAACTACTTGAGTCGAAAAACCTTTTAGATTAACCAACCATTTTACAATTGCCAATTGTTGATAGTCTTTTTCACCAAAATAAGCTCGGTCTGGATTCAAAATGGTAAAAAATCGTTCTATCACAGCTGCTACACCTTGAAAATGTCCTGGTCTAAAATCAGCTTCCATTCCAACTGCAATACTTCCAAAATCATAATTGAGGTCCGGCTTCTCTTGGTACAACTCTTCAGGGCTTGGCAAGAACAATATATCACATTCAAACTCATTCAATAAGGATATATCCTCTTTTGTTCGATTTGGATAATTTTCTAAATCTTCTTTCCTATTAAATTGAAGTGGATTGACAAAAATGGAACAAATCACTAAATCATTCTCCTCTTTTGCTTTTTGAATCAAGCTTGCATGTCCTTTATGTAAAGCTCCCATAGTAGGAACAAACCCTATTGACATACCATTTTTTCTCAATCCATCAAGGTATTCCTGAATATCAATTGAGCGATTAAATTGTTTCACATTCATGGGGTCAAAAGTACATTTAAAGCATAAATAATTGCCCTGAATAGTCCATCTATCCTAGATTTAGCTTGTATATTCTTTATTTTTTTACGTAATTTTGTAAAGCTTTATTAACTAATCCTCCCTTTATGAACAAAAAACGAATTCTTTATATCTCGCAAGAGATTACCCCTTACTTACCGGAATCAGAACTAGCATCCATGGGAAGAAATTTGCCCCAAGGAATACAAGAAAAAGGCAGAGAAATTAGAACCTTCATGCCCAAATTTGGCTGCATCAACGAAAGGAGAAATCAATTGCATGAAGTAATTCGACTTTCAGGAATGAATTTAATAATCGACGATAATGATCATCCTTTAATTATAAAAGTTGCTTCTATTCAACCAGCAAGAATGCAAGTTTATTTTATAGACAATGAAGACTTTTTCCAAAGAAAAGCCATTTTAAAAGATAAGGAAGGAAACTTTTTTGAAGACAATGATGAAAGAGCAATCTTCTTTTGTAGAGGAGTTTTAGAAACTGTTAAAAAATTAGGTTGGGCTCCAGATTTAATTCATTGCCACGGATGGATGACAAGTCTCATTCCTTTATATCTAAAAACTTCCTACAAAAACGAACCTTTATTTGAAAAATCAAAAGTGGTTACCTCCATATATAATGATTGCTTTAAAGGAAATTTAGATAAGAACTTTGCCCAAAAAGCAAAAATGGATGGGATTTCAGATGAAGATTTAGAGCATTATGCATCTCCTACACATGATAGCTTATGCAAAGCAGCAGCTGCATGGTCAGATGGTGTAATTATTGGTTCAAAGGAAGCTTCAGAAATGGCCGGTAGTATTACAGATGTGCCTGTCTTAGATTTTCAAGATGAAAACATTGTAGATAACTACAACCAATTTTATGATGAAGTATTAATGGAAGAAGAAGTTCTTGCTGAATAATTTTATGAGAAAAATAAATAGTTCTTTAAAAATGCGGAAAGTTTTATTTCTTTCCGCTTCTTTTTTGCTTTCATTTTATGCTTGCAAAAAAGATGGAGAAATCAATCCTGAGTTTGCACAAGACACCTCTTCTGCTTTTTTCACAGACTCCTTAAATGTGACAAGCAGAACCGTAATTGGAGACTCTGTACTTGCAGATCGTATTTCTACCGGTTTGGTAGGTTCATTCAAAGATTCTGTATTTGGAAGTTCTTATGCTTCAACCACTTTTCAACCTTTATTACCCTCTAACTTTCTAGTCTTTGGTGAAACTAACGAAACACTAACCACTGACTCGGTTGTTCTTAGTTTAGAGTATAGTGGAATGAGAGGAGATACAGTACCACAACAATTTTTAGTTCATCGAGTAAATGAAATTCTGAACACAAGCAACGATTACCCATCAAACTATCAAATTGACACCATTGTGGGTGCAATAGGTACTAGAACTATTGTTCCAAGAATTGACAAAGAATTTTATGTCTTAAATCCAGATGCAAATGGAAATATAGATTCTGTTTTAGTTGATCCACAACTAAGAATTAGATTAGACAATGCTATTGGTGATGAAATTCTTAGTCAGTCAGGAATGGATCCTGTGGCAAACAGTTCAAACTTTATAGAGTTTTTTAAAGGGTTAACGGTTAGTTCAAATAGAGGAATGCTAAACAACAATGAAAAGGCTATAGTATACTTTGCGCTCACATCATCTAACACAAAAATGAGTGTTTATTATACTGCTACAGACGATCAAGGTGTATCAACAAAAAAAGTAGTTGATTTTCCAGTCAATTCTTCTAGTGTTCGATTCAATAATTTTAAACATGATTACAGCCAAGGGTCTATAAATAACGTGCTTCAAACAAGTCAAAACGATTCATTGTTCTCTTATGTTCAAGCAATGGCCGGAGTAAGAACACTAATTCAATTTCCTGGTATAGAAAATCTTGTAGGAAAGAATATCATTATTAATAAAGCAGAATTAGAACTTCCCTATTCTTCAGGAAGTTATGATGCATTTGGAATTGCATCAAGACTCATTGTAGCGGCTAAAGATCAAGAAGGAACATTACAATTTATACCAGACTATTTTGAAGGAACAACTTACTTTGGAGGTGATTATAGCTCTTCTTCTCAAAGCTATAAATTCAATATAACGAGATACATTCAAGGTATTATTAACCAAAGTATTACTGATAAAGAATTGACTGTTTTAATTTCTGGAAGTGCGGTAAATGCTGATCGAGTAGTTCTTAGCGGAGCTAGCAATCTAAACCAAAGAATTAAACTAAATTTATACTATTCAAATACCCAATAAAATATGTGTGGAATAGTTGCTTATGTAGGAGAAAAACAAGCTTATCCTATTATAATAAATGGTCTCAAAAGATTAGAATATAGAGGATATGATAGTGCTGGCGTCGCACTGCATAATGGAGACATTGCCCTATACAAAAAGAAAGGAAAAGTTAATAAGTTGGTTGAGTATACGGAAGGTGCTGACAAATCTTCAGTAATTGGCATTGGTCATACAAGATGGGCAACTCATGGGCCACCAAA
>CAJXFJ010000016.1 GCA_913052515.1 uncultured Flavobacteriales bacterium
TTGCTTATATCCAAGTAGAATTAATAAAACCACTTTACGAAAGACTAGCAGCACATAATTCCTTGCTAAGTGTACAATCTCTTTCTTGCTTTTCACTAAAAAAGATACCTTAGCTGCACAATTTTGAAAGGTGATATTAAGCCCACGAACAAAATGGAAAATCCGAAGAATTGTGCCCTTTGGCATCATTTGGTTGTGTTTTGCATGTATTTTTCTCTTTATTGAATATGCAGCCACCGATCGATTTTCCTTTGCAACAGAGGGAGTCGTAAGACCCAATGGCGCAGTTCTCCTTTTTGCCTTGGTGGCAATTACCCTCATCGGCTTGGTGGTTGGGGCCATTGATTTATTTTACCTAAGTCAACGTTTTAGCAAACACAGCTTTAGTCAACGAATCATAGGAAAGACTCTCTTTTACGTATTTTTTCTTTTTCTCATCATTAGCATCACTTTTCCGCTTGCCAAAAGCATGGAATTGAATCAAGCCTTATTTAGTCCGGAAGTTTGGCAGGCTTATCTAGAGTTTTTAAGCAGCCTTACCTTTCTAAGTACATGTTTTCAATTGAGTGTATCGCTCATTGCTTCATTACTCTATGCTGAAATAAGCGGCAATATTGGGCATCAAGTGCTACTCAATTTTTTCAGCGGAAAATATCATCAAGCCAAAGAGGAAAATCGAATTTTTATGTTTTTAGACATGAAAGATTCAACAACAATTGCCGAGCACTTAGGTCACCTCAAATACTTCCATTTTCTGAAACACTATTATGCGAGTATCTCTTCTCCTCTAATTGATTATTCTGGTGAATTGTATCAGTATGTTGGTGATGAAATGGTGGTTTCTTGGACCTTAAAGGAAGGCGTAAAAAACGCCAATTGTCTGCATTGTTTTTTTGCCATGAAGGAAGCCTTGACTAAAATGAAAACTGAATTCGAGTCTAGCTATGGTTTTATACCCACTTTCAAAGCCGCTTTGCATGTAGGAAAAACAACCATTGGCGAAATTGGCAGCGTTAAAAAAGAAATCTTGTTTAGTGGAGATGTTTTAAATACCACAGCAAGAATTCAAGGGAAATGCAATGCGTTGAATGCCGATTTACTGATTTCGGATACACTAAAAGAAGCTTTGCCGCTCGACCCTCAATTTTCATATATCCCAAAAGGGGAAACGGAACTGAAGGGAAAAAAAGAGACCCTCTTTATCTACGGTGTGGAAAAAATTTCAGCTTGATTCAATGGATTAAGCTACTCTTTCTTTATCGTTGAAAAAAAAGTAAATCGCAAAATCGATACTTCGAATGAAAATCACATCGGTACACCGCTTCAAGGTCTTTTGAGTAAAATTTTAATCAAATCAGGTCAAAAGGTAAAAAAGGGAGAGTCTTTGTTTGTGATAGAAGCTATGAAAATGGAATCGAACATAGCGGCACCTAAAGATGGTACAGTAAAAGAAATCGTCCTAAACGAAGGGAATATGGTAACGGTAGACGACTTGGTATTGGTTCTAAACTAGTGCAACTAAAAAAATCAATCCATTAAATGGATTGGAAAACCATTTTAAAAGAGCATGGTATAATTACCAAGCTCTTTTTTTGCTAAAATCACTATCTTGTAAGCGAAAATAAACCGATTAGAAAACAATTAAAAACAAGTATAACTATTTATAAACGCCTAAAAACGGCTAGTGCATTATATATACTTGTTACCATTCATTCTCTAAATCGCACCAAAAAATTTCATTAACTTTGTATTCACTTGGATACACAATTAATTTATGTACTTAATTGAAAAGACTTCAGAATTTGATAAATGGCTCCGGAAGCTAAAAGACTTTAGAGCAAAAGCTAAAGTATTAGTTAGAATCCAACGGATCGAGTTGAAAGGCAATTTTGGAGATTGTAAGTCTGTTGGTGAAGGTATAATGGAATTGAGAATCAAAGAAGGCAAAGGTTACAGAGTTTACTATAAAGAACAAGGTGAAGCTGTAATCCTGCTTTTAATTGGAGGTGATAAATCAACTCAAAGTACTGATATTGATAAAGCCAAATCTCTATGGACTAAATATAAAAATGAGAAATTATGATAACTTCGAAATTTGACATCGCTGACTATTTAGATGACAATAAGATGATTGCAGAGTATTTAAATGCTGTTTTAGAAGATGGGGACTCGCAAGAATTAGTAGCTGCTATTGGACATATTGCAAAAGCAATCGGTATGACTAAAATTGCCGAACAAACAGGGTTAAGTCGACCAAGTTTGTACAAAGCATTAAATCAAGGTTCTAAACCTCAATTTGATACTATTTACAAGGTATTAAAAGCCGTTGGTGGACAACTCAAAATTGACTCGACTGCTGCCTAAATCGATTAGAAAAATTGAAAGAAAAAACGAATGGTAACAACAACTATAGCAAAGCTCTGCTGAGCCTGTCGAAGTATGCTACTACTTAGAAAACCGACACTTCCACTCTATTTGCTCGCCAATCACGCCATGGCGTGATTGCCTTATAAAAAGTAAATTAGCCAATCGCCTAGGCAATTGACTACCGACTTTGTAAATAGAAATTGAAGGAGGTTTTAATACCTGCCCGTCCGGCAGGCGGGCGCAGTTGCCATAGTCACAACGTTAGAAGCAATTTATGAAAAATACAATAACCATATTTCTTATATCTCTGAGTTTAGGATTAATGGGACAATCCAGAACTCATAAAAAAGTCATATACTTCGATATTGCAAAGTATGAATTGACCAAAGAACAGAATTTCGTTTTAAACTCATGGGTTGACTCTATTGGAAATAAAACCTTCGAAATACTAATTGAAGGTTACGCAGATACTGTTGGTAGTTATAGTGAGAACATGCGGTACTCGAAAATGCGAGCAGAATCGGTGGCTGAATTTTTTAAAAATAAGCTCTCACTAAGTAAAACCCCTAATTACAGGTTTTATGGAGAGGACAAAAATCCTTTTAATAATTCGAATGAAAATAGACGTTGTGTAATTATCAGTCTGACTCTTGGTATTAAATTAGAAAGCAATGAATTAACCGTTGCTAATGATAATGACATTCAAAATGAAGCTGACAGCTTGTTAAATAGCGATTCTGTTCGAGAACAAAAATTTGAGAATGACACTGTATTAAGGTTTCCATTAGGAACCGAAATAGAAATTGACGCAAAGACCTTTTACCCTGTAAAAATCAAAGATGTTCGATTTGAAGTAACTGAAATCTATGGTCGATGTGATATGCTCAATAACAATACGACTACCAGATCAAGAAACGGAGATTGTCTTGTTTCAGCAGGAATGCTATTCGTTAAGGCAATTTATGATGGCGTTGAAATTCAACCAAATAAGGAAAAGTATGTACGAATAAAACTTCCGACCAATGGAAAAGTAGTAGATAACGAAATGTCCATTTATGCTAGGTTCAATGAAAAGGATGGAGAAATAATTTGGGATACAATCAATTCAAAATTGACATATAGCGATGACGAAGCGACATACTACCTTTTTGAAACAGACACTCTATTTGGTTTTAATCTAGACAAGCCGATTGGTGTAAAATGCGAAAAGAATGGACCAATAGTCAAAATTCCAAAGCTAAAGGAAGCGATGGTAGTTCAACTTTATCCAGGTGAAAATTATTTGGCCGTAGCAGAACAAAAATCTTCCAGAAAATTTGTACTTGACGAATTGAAATTTGACAATAAACCTTATTTAATTGTTATTGGCAAAGACAAATATGACAAACCATTTATTGCCAATGGAAATTTTAAAGATTTACCAAAAAAAGATTGGTTGTGGACCCACAAGTACTTAGTTAAGAAAAGCTACTTTCAAAGTTTGCTAATGGATTACACAGGTCAAGTTAATCTTGAAGACTATATGTGCGAAGTTTTAAATAAAATTGAATAAAAAAAAACTGCTACTAACGACGTATATAGCTTATGGCGGATGAACAGCTGCCATCAAGGTTTTCGCTCCTTAGTCAGCTTTGGTTTCGGTGGACCCGCCTCCGCAGGGCTACGGTCGGGCAGGCAGAAAAGTGCTTCGAATTGAAAATCAGCGAAGCTAAACCGCCACAAGCCATATACTAAATATTGTATGCCATTTGGAAAAACGAACATTTGATAATTCTGATTCCCATATTGATCTACATTGTTTTCACAATCGCTCTGATTTCGAGAGTTAGTTTTTTGCTGAAAAGAAAAGACAAATTTATTCGCACGCGAGTGAAAAAATGGATTATAGGTTCAACAGTCAATCTATTCTTCCCATTAGGTCTTCTTTACCTATCCTATCTGTTCGGACTTGCACTTGACAATCATTATGACGTCAAAAAAGGAACATTTTTATGGTACGCTACAACGAACAATGGAACAATCACGGACTTTCCAGTTTTTGAATCTGTTGGAAAAGTAACTTATAACAGTATTGGCGGTGACTTATTACATCGGATTTTCTCCAAGACATTTTTTTGGAATTGACCCTGATTGGTTAGAGATTGAATTTGAAAATGGAAAGGCAAAAACTACTAGGATTTATAACAGTTAATCAATGAGAGTTTTGAAAACTATATCAATAATATTTCTAATTGGATTTCTTTCTTGCAATTCAACAAAAAGAGATGCGATTGAACAAATAGAAAATGATTTTTCAATGATTCAAGTTTCAAGACAAGAAATAATAGATAATTACGATTATTGTTTATCAAATTTTTCGTCACAAAGGAAAGTTGGAAATGGATTTTATACCTTTCACTGCATTGTGACTTCACATCATTCAGAACAACTTGACAGTTCGGATTTAGAAATGACAAAAACTTTAGTTAATAAAGGTTACATTATAACTGTTGACGCAAAAAATCGTTACAGGATTTTTTATCGAAGTCATACTAAAGAATATATTGCAGGTGTAATCAAATATGGATTGGTGTATTCAAATATTGAGAATGTTAACGATAGTATTTATAGTTTGAATTTGAGTGGAATGGATACCTTAAAATCCATAGACAAGCTTAATCAAATAATTGAACTAAATGAATACGCTGAATAAATTGAAGAAGGGCGGGCACACAACAATGTGTATAATTTATAAGGGTTTCAGAGGTTATTGAGCGTTATCTCACGTATCATTTTTTGGTTGTAAATTGATAGGTTTGAAGCCCGCAATCCCTTACGAAATCATACCCGATACCGTTATCAAAAATAAGGTACGACATACAAACTTCCTTTTCGCACTTCCCTTAATCTAAATGCCTATTGATTATGCAACGTTCACTTCTCTGTGAGCAATCCCCCAATCAACCATAGCATCCAACACTTTTACTATTTGCTTTCCACTCTCTGTTAATTCATATTCAATCCGTATGGGAGTAGTATCAAATACATTCCGCTTGACCACACCATTAAGCTCCAACTCTTTTAATTCCTTTGAAAGCATTCGAGGTGTTATCTTCTCAATGTTTTCTTGAAGCTCTTTAAAACGGGTTTTTCCATACAACAATGATGCAATAATGGGAAGTTTCCACTTTCCACTCAATACATTTAGGGTATCATTAATAGCCAAAACAAATTGCCTTGGGCACTTCTTTACTTCTGAAATCAAAACCGGATCACTCATAATCAATGGATTAAAAACATACTATACAAAAGTATACTAGTATTTTATTGTTACTTACTATACTTTATATACCAAAGGTAGTACTTTTGACTCATTCATTCATAAAAACAAGATAAAATGATTTTAGTAACAGGAGCTACCGGTCAATATGGTAGCAAAGCCATTGAATATTTAATTACAAAAGGAGTATCTCCTCAAAATATAGCTGCTTTAGTTAGAGATAAAAACAAAGCGGAAACTTTAAAAGCTAAAGGTGTAGAAATAAGAGTGGGAGATTACAATGATGTAGCTTCTTTAAAACAAGCGTTTAGCGGTATCGATCAATTGCTATTTGTTTCGAGCAGCGAAGTAGAAAACAGAGAATCTCAGCACAAAAATGTAGTAGAAGTCTTGAAAGACTCAACGATTAAGCAGGTACTCTACACTTCTTTTGTTCGAAATACTCCTGCTGAAAATTCAGCCATTCAGTTTTTACAAGATACCCATGAAAAAACTGAAAAATGGATAAAAGAATCGGGTGTCAACTATACCTTCCTACAAAATTCCTTGTATGCTGATTTTGTTCCAGTATTTTTAGGAGATCAAGTAGTAGAACATGGCAGTATTGTTCAACCTGCAGCGGATGGTAAATTAAACGCCGTTTTACGCGAAGAACTTGCCGAGGCAGCAGCTGTAATTTTAACTACGGAAGGACATGAAAACAAAACCTACCCTTTAACCAATTCAAATTCTTACACTTATGAAGAAATAGCTAAAGAATTGTCTGAAAAAGTAGGTAAAACCATTACTTATCAATCGCCTGAAGCTGATGCTTTTGCCAAAATGCTAAGTGATGCAGGAGTCCCCGAAGAGTTTATTGGAATGACAGTTGCTTTTGCTCAAGCACAAGCTCAAGGAGAGCTTGCGGTAGAAAG
Source organism: uncultured Flavobacteriales bacterium (assembly GCA_913052515.1). The sequence continues at coordinate 6,541 of CAJXFJ010000016.1, forward strand.
CTCAACACTTAGTGATTTATTAGGAAGAGAACCTAAAAGCATTCATGCGATATTAGGAGAGGTTTATGCATAAATCATTTTCACTCGGTGTATTATGCCGAATGCTATTTGGTATAGACTTACACTGAGTGAAATTTTCGAAATTCTTTCGCAGATGCTCTTTTCTGAAAATATGAAAGATATCTAGAAACAACCTTCTAAATAAAAAGTAAATTGGCCTAAGCAGATAAAAACAAAGCCTGTAAATCACTGTCCTATTTAAAAATCCAGTTTAATTTTAGTAGGCTGTATACAACATTTTAAATGTGCTTATGTCAACCGTAAAAACCTACCAAAAAGTCAACAAAGACGATGATCGCCAAAGCTTTGGCATTTCACGGATGGAGGAAGTTTTTACGAAACGCAAAGGAAAAGTTGACGAACCACATCGCCATGATTTCTATACGGTCTTGCTGATCAAGTCTGCAAAAGGAGTTCACAAAATTGATTTCCACAGTTACCCAATGGGTTTAAAACAAGTCTTTTTTGTTTCACCGGGGCAGGTTCATCAAGTTATAGAAGAAGAAAAGTCGCTTGGTTTTGCCATGACCTTCTCCACCGATTTTTTAATTCAAAATGCCATACCCCTTGCTTTTATTTCTGATTTAAACCTTTTTCAAGTATACGGACAAGCACCGCCATTAGAACCCAATCCTTCAAGCTTCAACAAAATGATTCGGTTTGCTGAAGAAATGTTTGAGCTGTTTCACAGTCAGCAAACCAATAAATTTCAATCTATTGGTGCTTATTTAAAACTTTTACTCATACAGTGTAGCAATAGCTGTAGTTTAAGCCAAAACGAATCAGCGGGAGAAGCCGTTAAAAGTAATCTTGTACGCGCATTTAAAGAAGGAGTAGATCAGCACTACAAAGCTGAACATTCAACCCGCTTTTATGCAGAACGATTAAACATTACCCCCGACCATTTGAACCGCTTGGTGAAAGATAAATTGGGAAAAACGGCAAAAGACTACATTCAATCAAGAATTATTATTGAAGCCAAACGCTTGCTTTATTTCACCGATTTAAACAACAAAGAAATTGGATTTCAACTTGGTTTTAATGAACCGGCAAACTTTAGTGCCTTCTTTAAAAAGTGCACCCAATTGTCGCCTTCAGAATTCAAAAAAAGTGAGATAATAGCTTAGATATCGGATTTTCATAAGCTTTCCCCTTTTATTCATATTCTATAGGTTTTGGTGATACCTCACCTTTGTTCAACGTAATATTTACTGGAACATGGATCGAAAGAAATTTATAAAATCGAGCTTGCTGACCGCTTTTGCAGGGGCTATTTCCCCTCAGCTAATGCAAGCCAATTCGAAACCCAAAACAAAGTCTACTTACGAGCGGTTAATGCATCAATTAGGTTTTAATCATTTACCCAATACAGAATTAAAAACGATGAATACAGTTATACATAAAGCAAATTCAAGAGGCCATGCCAATCATGGCTGGCTGGACACTCACCACACCTTCAGTTTTGCCAATTACCACAATCCAGAACGAATGCACTTTGGTGTTCTTCGCGTATTAAATGACGACCGAGTAATGGCTGGTCGTGGTTTTGGAACCCATCCGCACGACAATATGGAAATCATATCGATTCCTTTGGTGGGTGATTTAGAACATCAAGACAGTATGGGGAATGTAGCTGTCATAAAGGAAGGCGATGTACAGGTGATGAGTGCAGGTAGCGGAATTACCCATTCGGAATACAACAAAAACCAAGATCAGGAAGTACAATTTTTACAAATCTGGCTATTCCCCAATAAAAAGAATGTTCAACCTCGATACGATCAAATTTCCATCCGAGAAATTGCGAAAGAAAATGAATTCTATCAAGTGCTTTCTCCCAATCCTGATGACCAAGGTGTTTGGATTCACCAAGATGCATGGTTTCACTTGGGCAATTTCAAGCAAGGCAGCGGCGATGAATATTCCTTAAAAAAGGCAGGAAATGGAATTTATGCTTTTATTCTTGAAGGCGAAGTAGAAATTGAAGGACAAGGTCTAACAGCTAGAGACGGCATGGGCATTTGGAATGTGGATTCGATAAAAGTAAGTGCCACAAAAGATGCAAGAATATTATTAATGGAAGTACCCATGAATATTTAAAAACAATTGAAAATGAATTTAATAGAAAGTTTAAAATGGCGCTACGCCACTAAAAAAATGGATGCAAATAAAAAAGTATCCGACGCAGACATTGCAAATATTAAAGAGGCGATTCGCTTATCTGCTTCCTCTTATGGGCTTCAGCCTTACAAAGTGCTTGAAATAAAAGACCCTGAATTAAGAGCCAAGTTGCAACCCTTATGTTGGAACCAGTCGCAAATTACGGAAGCATCGCATTTATTTGTTTTTTGCAATCAGTTGGAAGTAAGCGATGAAGATGTAGACCGATTGATTAAATTAAATGCAAGTACTAATGGAATTGATGAAAGTCAATTAACAGGCTATGGCGATTTCATGAAACTTAAGCTAAAAGAAAAGTCTGCTGATGAAGTATTTCACTGGAATGCCAAACAAGCCTACATCGCTTTGGGAAGCGCTTTAGCAGCTTGTGCTGAATTAAGAATTGACAGCACTCCAATGGAGGGTTTTGAAACGGATAAAGTAAACGAACTATTGGGTACAAAAGCTGAAAACTTGAATGCTTGCGCCTTACTAGCTGTTGGATACAGAAGCAAAGATGATGCTGCTCAACATGGCAAAAAAGTACGCAAAGCTGAAAGTGTATTATTTGAAGCAAGGTAGAAACCCTAGCCCAAAAATTTACCTAATGCGGCTGGCTGTTGCAACAGCCAGCCGGTTAGGCTATATCTTGACTTATTTGAAGCTACTACCCGGTGTGGAACTTCTGCACTTTTAAACATCACACATCTTGCTTCAATAGGTTCTACCAAAAAAGAAGTGTCGTCTTTTTTAAATATCTCCAACTCTCCTCCATCTCCTTTTTGCCAATGCTTATTTAAGTAGATTACCACGCTAATAGTTCGGTTATTCCGATTGTTAAATTGGTCCAAGTGCTTATCGTAATGACCACCTTTCGGATAATGCGCCAAATGAAACTCATAGCCAGCTAATCCCAAATAACAATAGCGATTGTAGATGTACAAGGTTTCATCAATTAGGCTCCAAATTTGTTCTAAGTCGGAATCTCGTTTTCGATCTAGCCAGTAGGTGTAATCACCACGAATATCTTTTCGAATGGTATGCTCAGCCAAAGCGCCAATTCCAGCTTTGCTAAATCCATCAAGATGATTTTGAAAGAAGTTTTGAATCGTATTCAGGCGATTCTCATCTATAAAGTGATCTATAATCACGTAATCATTCGAGGCTAGCTCATCCATCCAAGAAAGCCAATCCCCTAGCTTATGATATGTATTCAATCAGTATGTAAAAAGAAGGCGAAATTAGTTCAAAATTAAATGCTAAAATCGTTTCTTAATGGAACCGATATGCCTGAAGATGATTTATTCATACCATCTTTTAAATTTTGACGATTTGATTAAAAACGAACAAACTCTGTACTTTTTGTTGAAATTTGACACGACTACCAAAAAACGAATTATGAAGCTGATTAAGCTCTTTCTGCTACTAAGCTTGTTTACAATCACAGCTGCGCTCCAAGCACAAGATTTAATTGTTACCCAAACTGGTGATTCCATTGAATGCGCCATTACTCAGGTCAACAAAAACAAAATTTCATACGTTTTTTACGACCAAGACAACACTTACAACAATGGGCAAATCAACATTGAAAACGTTCAGTTTTACACTTACGGTTATACACAAAGCGGAGCTAAACCTATAGATCCCCAAAAACAAGTGCATGATATTCCAGGCTTTCGATTTGGAGGAAATGTTGGGCCTAGCTATCGTCTAGCAGCTATTCCTCCCGATGCCAATACATTTCAAAAAGAGTATATCAAAAAATTGAAATGGGGTTTTACCTACAATTTTGATGTACATTTCTATATTAATGAATCCATAGGTGTTGGAGTAAAACATTCAAAATTCACAGCCAATAACAAACTTGATGATGTAGTTTTTGTAGATAGCTTAGGAAACCCAGTTGGAGTTGGAACTGTAAGTGATGATATTTCCATTAAATTCTGGGGCCCCAGCTTATCGATTAGAAATACCACCAACAATAAAGACTATTTTATCACCAATATTTTTATTGGCTACATGTCTTACCACAATAGTGCCCAAGCCCTTGAGCCTTTTACTATTGACGGCAGCACTTTAGGACTTGGATTTGATTTTAGTTATGACATTGCCATTGATAATGATCTGTTTTTAGGTTTACAACTTTCGGGCTATTTTGGCTCTTTAAGTGAGCTCGAATTAAGAGATTCGAATGGCTTACATATTATAAAAATTGAGGACCCTGAAGATTACGAAGGCTTACACCGCATTGAGTTTACAATTGGGTTGCGCTTTGCGAGTTAATCAATGAAGAATCATTCAACTCAAATCATTTATCTTTAAAGTCCATTACATAACTTCTTAATCATGAAAAATATTTTGAAAAACATAGCCGCAGTTGTTCTGGGTTGGCTTGGCGGCTCAATCATCAATATGCTTTTAGTACAAGCAGGTCATAGCCTATTTCCCATGGAAGGAGTTGACATTAATGATTTAGACTCATTAGCTGCTGCCATGCCTAACTTAAGTGCCGAGCACTTTTTATTTCCCTTTTTAGCTCATGCAATAGGAACCTTTGTAGGTGCTTTTACGGCAGTTAAAATTGCGGGGTCGCGACATCAAAGCATGGCAATGATTGTTGGTTGTATATTTCTTATAGGCGGAATTGTTGCTGTTGTTATGTTTGGCGGACCTCTTTGGTTTAAGGCGCTAGACTTAATCGTAGCATATTTACCAATGGCTTATTTAGCACACAAAGTGGCAAGCAAGTAAGGGCCTTCAACTAGATGAATCAAAAACAAGCCTTTCTCTTTTTAGTCCTAGCTATACTTATTAGCTTGTTTATGCATGCGCCTCATTTTGGGAAAGACATCATGAGTTTTCATTCATGGAGACAAAGCCAAACCCAAGCTACCATCAATAATTTTTATGAGGAAGACATGAACATTACCCATCCGCGTCGCTTAGCGCGTGGCAATGGTGATGGCATTAAACGCATGGAATTTCCATTGATGCAATGGCTAAT
>CAJXFJ010000017.1 GCA_913052515.1 uncultured Flavobacteriales bacterium
TCCATGGCAGGCGTTTCAATTTGCTCAAAACCATGCAATTCAAACGACTTGCGAATGATATTAAAAATATAATTCCGCTTGGCCATCACCTTCGGGGAAAAATCCCGCATTCCTTTTGGTATTCCGATTTTATTCAATGTTCTGCTTTTTAATTACTGTAAACATTTGTCTGTACTCTTCTTTCGCTTGATTTAGGATAAAAGACTAAAGAAAAAGGATAAAGGTGTAACTCTTTACTTTTTCTTTAGTCTTTTAATCTTGGTCCTTTCTAAGGTCTAAAGTCTATCTTCTTTTCTCTCTGCTCTCTATTCTCTATTCTCTAACCTACTTCACCAGTTTACGATACTTAAACTTGGTAATCTCATCGCCTAATCGCTTACGTCTGTTTTCTTCGTATTCTGAAAATCCTCCTTCAAAGAAATGCACATGTGCATCGCCTTCAAAAGCTAAAATGTGCGTACAAATACGGTCTAAAAACCAACGGTCGTGAGAAATAACCACTGCACAACCGGCAAAGCTTTCTATCCCATCTTCTAGGGCACGCAAAGTATTCACATCAATGTCGTTAGTTGGCTCATCCAAAAGCAAAACATTGGCTTCCGTTTTAAGCGTCATGGCTAAATGCAATCGGTTTCGTTCTCCACCAGATAACACACCCACTTTTTTGTTTTGGTCACCACCGTTAAAGTTAAAACGCGATAAATAAGCTCTTGAATTAATCACCTTGCCAGCAATATCCATTTGCTCGTTTCCACCAGAAACGACTTCATAAACTGTTTTCTCAGGATCTAAATCTTCATGAGTTTGGTCTACATAACCAATTTGAACCGTGCTACCAATATTAAACTCACCTTGGTCGGGTGTTTCTTCTCCCATAATCATTCGGAAAAGCGTGGTTTTACCCGCACCGTTAGGTCCGATAACTCCTACGATTCCTGCAGGTGGCAGTTTAAAATCCAAGTTTTCATAAAGTAAACGGTCGCCATATCCTTTGGCTACCCCTTTGGCTTCAATCACTTCATTTCCTAATCGCGGTCCGTTTGGAATTGGAATTTGCAAGTTTTGAATTTGCTCTTTCCCTTCTTCGCTCAACAACTTTTCATAATTATTCAAACGTGCTTTCGACTTGCTACGCTTGGCTTTAGGGTTCATTCTAGACCATTCCAATTCCTTCTCTAAATTCTTTCTTCGCTTGCTTTCTTGCTTTTCTTCTGCTTTCAATCGCTTCGATTTTTGATCTAACCATGAAGTGTAGTTTCCTTCAAAAGGGATTCCTTCACCACGATCCAATTCTAAGATCCAACCCGCTACATTATCCAAGAAATAACGGTCGTGTGTTACGGCTATTACCGTTCCCTTGTACTGTTGCAAGTGACGCTCTAACCAAAACACCGACTCTGCATCCAAGTGGTTAGTTGGCTCATCCAATAGTAAAATATCAGGCTCTTGCAATAAAAGTCTACAAAGTGCAACTCTTCTACGTTCACCACCTGAAAGGTTTTCCACCTTCGCATCCGCATCCGGACAACGTAAAGCATCCATCGCACGATTTAGCTTGGTATCTAATTCCCATGCATCTAGTGCATCAATTTTCTCTTGAAGTTTGGCTTGCTCTTGCATTAACGCTTCCATTTTATTGCCATCGGCCAACACATCTGGATCAGCAAATTTTTCGTTAACCTCTTCGTAAGCTTTTAAAACAGCAACCGTTTCAGCAGCACCTTCTTCTACAATTTCTCGTACGGTTTTTCCTTCGTCTAACTTAGGTTCCTGTGGCAACATTCCCACTGAATAACCATCTGAAAAAACCACATCGCCTTGAAAAGACTCTTCCTCACCAGAGATTATTTTCATTAAGGTAGATTTACCCGAACCATTTAAACCGATGATGCCGATTTTGGCACCATAGAAAAAAGAGAGGTAAATATTTTTTAAGATTGCTTTCCCTGAAGGAAGCGTTTTTGAAACATTGACCATTGAAAAAATGACCTTCTTATCGTCTGACATCTGCTTGTATTTATGTTTTACGCAAATTTGTGAAATTATTGGCTTTTAAGCAGCATGAATTAGATTTATTCTTAACCTTGATGACCATGAATAAAAAGACCGCAAAATGTATCGTTGGAAGAGCTGAATTGGTAGACTTTCCCGATTTGGGAATTAATGGAATAGAAGCAAAGATTGACACAGGAGCCTACTCTACGGCTATTCACGCTCATAAAATTTGGACTGAAGAGATCGATGGAAAAGAATATTTGAATTTTGAGCTATTGGATCCAGATCGAGAGCACTATCGAAAGTTGACCATTCGAACAGCAAACTTTACAAGAAAGAAAGTGAGAAGCAGCAACGGCAGATTAGAACAGCGTTTTGCTTTGAAAACCAAGATTGTACTGGGAGGTAAGAAAAGGACCACCGATTTAACTTTAACCAATCGGGGTAAAATGCGATTTCCTGTTTTGGTAGGAAGAAAAGTTTTGAAAAAGGGTTATTTGGTTGATGTAGCAATCGACAAAGCCAAACGAAAATCAGCTAATTAGGTCGTGGCCTATACTGTTTCTTTTCTTTGATTTTAGCCTTTTTACGGTCGATTAAATCATCATAAGTATCATCCATGTAGAAGGCCTTTTTGTTTTCATCGTACTTAATTAAAGCCACTGGAATTCCTTCTAAATCCGTTTTCTCCCCTTCTTTCTTTCGCTTCAAGCGCACATCAAATTTGAAGGTTTCAATCTTGAATTTAATCTGCTTGGTTTTTTTGGTATTTAACCATAGCGTTTTACTATGAAAACCTTCTTTAAAAACCACTAACATGTATTCACTTTCACCTAAAGCAGTAAAAGAAAATTTACCATTGGAAGAAGTCTTCATGGAATCAATCACTTCTCCAGATTTTAAAACATGAATTGAAACACCTTCCAAAGGATCTCCATAAGCATATACCTTACCTTTAAAATCAAACTCTTTTTCAGTTTGTGCAAAAGATATTGTAGTGCTAAAGCAGAATATAAATGTGAATAACAAAAAACGGTACATCCTCTTGAAATATCGGGTAATATTATAAAAATACCCATTCATCCACAAGGGATTTATGGATTCTCCAGCTAGAAAAAACATATTTACAATATTATTTTTCAGAATTTACATGCGATTAAAGCTAGAATATTAGTTTTGATTCACCGAATAGACATAAATTTAAGATGAACATTGTAATTCTCTCTAGAAATCCCAACTTATATTCTACATCACGATTGGTTGAAGCAGGCCAAGAAAGAGGCCACAATATGCGCGTTTTGGACCATACAAAATGCTACATTGTTAATGAAAGTAGAGAACCAACCATTTATTATGGAAGAGAAAAAATAGAAGACATTGATGCGGTTATTCCAAGAATTGGTGCTTCAGTTACTTTTTATGGAGCCTCAATTATTCGTCAGTTTGAAATGCAAAAGATTTTCACCACGGTAAAATCGGTGGCATTAACACGATCTAGAGATAAGTTGAGAAGCATTCAAATCATGTCAAGAGAAAATCTTGACATTCCTAAAACGGCTTTTGCAAGAAGTCCAAAAGACATTCCCCATTTAATTAGAACTGTGGGAGGCGCTCCTTTAATTTTAAAAGTATTGGAAGGCACACAAGGATTAGGAGTGGTTTTAGCAGAAACTCAGAAAGCAGCTAAATCGGTAATTGAGGCTTTTATGGGTATGGATAAAAGTATATTGGTACAAGAGTTTATTAAAGAAGCAGGTGGTGCAGATATTAGAGCCTTTGTAGTTGACGGTAAAGTAGTTGGAGCCATGAAACGCCAAGGTAAAGAAGGAGAATTCAGAAGTAATTTGCATCGTGGTGGTACCAGTAGCATGATTAAGTTAAAGCGAAGAGAAACTGCAGCAGCTGTTAAAGCAGCCAAGGCTATGGGTTTAAGTATAGCCGGAGTTGATATGTTGCAATCCGATCGTGGCCCGTTGATTTTGGAAGTAAACTCTTCACCAGGCTTAGGTGGCATAGAAAGCTCTACCAAAGTTGATATTGCAGGAAAGATTATTGAATACGTGGAAAACAGTGTTGGAAAAACAGCCAAGTTAAAAGATAAAGTAGGAGTTTAATGGCTAGACGATTGAGTGTTGACGGCATTAGTGTTGCCGCTGGGGAAAAGAAAGTTATCGACTTAAACATTGCCCGACTTGTTTCAGGAACAAAAATTGACCTACCAGTTCATGTATTTCGCAGTAAAAAAGCAGGCCCTATTGTTTTATTAAGCGGCGGCTTACATGGCGATGAAGTAGATGGTGTTGAAGTGATTCGACGATTAATTCGAAATAAAACTTTTGACAAACTGAAATGCGGCTCTGTAATTGCCATTCCGGTTTTAAACATCTATGGGTTTTTAAACTTTTCGAGAGAAGTACCCGATGGTAAAGATGTAAACCGTTTTTTTCCAGGTAGCAAAAATGGATCTTTAGCTGCAAGAGTAGCCTACAACATCACCACCAAAGTTTTGGCAGAAATCGATTTTGGCATTGATTTTCATACCGGTGGTGCCAATCGTTACAATTATCCTCAAAGTCGGTTTGCGGCAGAAGATAGCCGAGCTAGAGAAATTGCTGAAGTGTTTAATGCACCTATCAGTTTAGAATCGGGATTGATTGACAAGTCACTGCGAAAAGAAGCTTATAAAATGGGAAAGTCCATCGTCGTTTTTGAAGGTGGTGAGGCCATGAGATTTGATGAATTGAGCATTCAAGAAGGAATACGTGGAGCAAAACGAGTTTTGGCTCATTATGGAATGATTGATGAAGGAGAAAGTTTACAAAACAGCACCCATTGTACGCAAAGTCAATGGATAAGGGCCAAACGTTCTGGCTTATTCCAATCTTTGGTAAAAAGTGGTGAATGGGTAGATGAGAAAGATGTGATTGCCTACATTTCTGATCCTTTTGGCAGCAAACAAATCAAAATTAAATCCCCAGCTTCAGGTATTATCATCGGCCATAATAATGCGCCGGTAGTTAATCAAGGAGATGCTTTATTTCATTTGGGGATGAATTAATTATTTACTCCCATTTTGCATTAATTGTTTAGCCATACCAGCACCTATCAACGATTCTAAAGGAGTAGCACCTTTTCCATCACCACCTATAATCATAGTTTGCGGAAATACAATTCTAGAAATATGAGATGCAACACCTATGGCGGTTTCTTTTTCTATCTGAGCTCTTTCTTGCGGTGTTAAACCGGCTGAAACAAGTTTTTTATTTTTATATGCTTCTGCATCTGCTTTTACTTTTTCAGCTTCAGCCTTCAACCTCTCCGTTTGAAGGGCTATTTCTGCAAGTTTTTTATTTGTTTCTTCTTGCTTTAATTTAGTTTCAATAGCAATCAAAGCTTTTACTTGCTCTTTTTCTTGAGTTACTCGTTCAGCTGCCTTGTCTCTCTCACCTTCGGCAACAATTCTAGCTTGAGCATCTTTAGCTGTTTTTATCTTTTGTTGTTCAAGTTGCCTTTTAGCTGATTCATCTCGTTGTGCCTCCAATCTTTTCTTAAATGTTTCTTCAAGTATTACATCATCAACAATTACTTGAACTACAATGATTTGATTTTCATTTATATCATGTGCGATACGTATTGTTTTGCCATTGGAATCAGTCCTTTTCTTAACATCATATCTGGTTCTAATCTCTTTAATTTTACGATTTTCATCATCCATTTTAATACCGGTAACAATGGTATCTCTAAACTCTGTCTTTTGAACACTGTAGGTTCCAAACTTTAATTGGTCATCAATTGCTACTCTAAAATCAGAAGCTGAACCTGAAATATAATCTTGTGCAGCAAACATATAACCGGTATTGGAAACCACCTCTCTCACTGTAGGAACAAGCGTGGAATGCACTAGATTTTGAAGCGACCTAAACTCGATTGCCAAATCGATAAATGATTGTTCATCGGTTGGTAACTGAAAACGGGTTGAAAGCTTTGTTTTAGCAGTAACTTGATCTATAAAACGAATGGGAATGGGTTTCATAGCACCTTCAATTTCTTCAGTTGATTCACCTTCTTCAACCACCTTAACATCAATATATTTTTGCCAAGGAATTATTTGAGCAAATCCTCTCCATTTAATTCCTTCAGTCATTATCGCTCCTTTTGAACCCGTTGGTGAAACAACAAAGTATTGATACCCTGGCTCTGCCCAAAAAAACAAATAAGGTATAGTACTAATTAAAGCCCCTAGTAACATTAAAACTAAAATACTTTTACTTGTTAATCTCGATAAAATTTGGGCTAATCGATTGTAAAAACCAGTTTTTGAACTTACGGATTGATTATTTGCTTCTTTTTTAAAAACAGGCAATAAAAGAAATAAGATAATCGCTAAAACAATAATCAGAACTCCAAGAAAAGTCATATTCATAATCAAAAATTTAGACCTGAAAATTAACACATTCTTTTCAGGTTTTAATTTTAATAGGAGAATTCTGTGTAGAGATTTGAATCTAAAAAAGAGCCGCCTGCAAAATCCACCATGCAAACGGCTCTACCAACCAAGTGAAGTTTTATGTAAACAGAACGATGTTCTCAATTGAACAACTCATTTACGACATTCGGTTTGATTTGGATTTATTAGAATAAAAAAACCGCCTGCTTCAAAGAAACAGACGGAGAAACAAACAAACGAAACTTCTTATTGAACAGTAACTTCCGTTAAAATAACATTTCCTGGAAATGCATTATTGCTGAAGATTTCTGGTAAATCCATACTGGTACCTCCAGGGAAATCATAGGTTGAATTTCCATCTCCATCAATATGAAGCATAGGATATAATTTATAACCTGTACTGTATGTTGAATCTGGACTTAAATTAATTGTCAAATTGGTATTTACACCTGCAGAAACGGCTACTTTACCGGCGATTGGCTCAATAGACAAGCCAGCTAAGTATTGTGGGTCATTCGGATTGTTGTTATAATGATGAATCACTAGCCAACCATCTACTGCTGCCTCTACTCTTTCAATCACCATTTGATTATTCATAATGGTTTGATTGTTCGCCGTAATTTTTGGAGAACTCAGTTCAATATCTGTCATTAACACATTACCATCAACCGTAACTGGTCCATCAACACTTTGGTCAGTATCAAATTCATACATTCCATCACCATCATCGGTATGTACCATCACCCAAAGTTTCTCACCATCGGTTAAGCTTACATTCGGAATTTCCACTTTTACATTGGTGTTAGTTCCAGCAGCTAAAGCCGTTGGAGTAGAAATAATTTCCGGTACAACTGGCCCATTGTTTCCATTATCTCGGTGTACAACTACCCAACCAGCTTGATCTACTTTAACTTCACTTACTGTTATACTATTGCGGTTCGAAATCTGATCACTAACAGTTAATGATTGTGTTGGCGTTGTGTTTTGATTGTTGGTTACTGGAGTTTCCATATTGTCAACATCGTCATCTTCACAGGCAACAAATGCCAAAGAAGCTGCAATTAAGGTTAAACTCAATATTTTCTTACTAAACATAAATTTGGTTTTAAAATTCAACTTAGTTACGAGGCATTCTTTGTTATGGATTTTTTAAATTGAAATCTTGAATAAAACAAGCATTGCTTATTTTCGCTAGCCATTCATAAAACATGAATTTTAGCGGCATCATTCATCAATTTCATAGGAGTAAAGCCTCGCTTTATGCACGATACCTAATTGGAGTTTTGTTGCTTGTATACTGTTACATACAAGCACTAAAAGGTGGAGATTTTCGGATTTATATGGGTGCCGCGGATTTGCTTCGAACCGGTCAAAACTGCTACAACGAATGGATTCACCTAAGCGGAGATAATTATGGACAATATAGCTACAGTCCATTTTTTGCGACTCTGCTGATTCCATTTACCTATTTGCCTAAAGGAAGTGCAGAATTTCTCTTTTTAGTAGCTAATCTCTTTTTCATCAAACGAATTCTTCGTTTTTTAAAGATTAGACTTCAAGTGCAAAAGCTTTCCATAGTGCAGCAATACGCTTGGGCTTTTTTGACCTTGATACTTAGTATCCGATTCGCTTTACACAATTTTGAGATGGTTCAAATGACCATATTCTTGCTTTTTTGCTGTATAGAAGCCCTTCATCAGGCCCAACAAAAGCGTTATTGGCTCAGCGGTTTGTTACTTAGTTTGGGAATTGTGATTAAAATACTACCATTAGTGATGCTGCCCTATTTCTTGTTTCGCAAACATTGGCAACCGCTTTTCTACTTTTTACTTTTTATGGCTCTATTTATGTTCACTCCTGCCCTCTTTTTTGGCTTCGAAATAAACCATCTTTTACTACACGATTGGTGGGAAATCATTAACCCTAACAACACCCAATTTATAGCTGAACAAAACAAATTTGGAGATGGCATACACAGTCTTTCCGCCTTGCTTGCTGCCTATTTTTCAGATACGCCAAGTTTTTGGGGCATTGAAAATGCGAGAATCATAAAGGTTTTAAGTCAAGAACAATTAAGCCTTTTTCTTAGCAGTTTACGTTTGCTTTTTGTAGTGTTCACAATTTATTTTCTAAGAACACTTCCTTTTCAAAAGGCCAAAAGCAAAGGCCATGAAATTTGGGAATTGAGTTACATTTTAGCGGTAGTTCCGCTCATTTTTCCGCACCAACAGAAATATGCCTTTTTCTTTTTATTGCCGGCCATAGCAACTATAGCTTTTGTATTTGTGCAGCAAAAAATGGCAAAACAAAAATGGATAGTCCTTTTACTTAGCTTGTTTTTTCTTTTAGCCGTTTTTACTACCGATGGAATTATTGGTAAAGAGCTTAGCCGTTTAAGTCAACATTATAAAACTATAACGTTTGGCACCTTTTGCCTTATTGCTGCTTTGGCACTTTCAAAAAATAAGTTTTTGAATAGTAAGCAGTAAAGTAAAATCCTGTGGCTTTTTAGTTTCTATTCAATACCCTCTAAATTTAATCCAATTTACAAGCTTTCATTTTCTTAGCTAGATAAACAATTTCCTTTTGAAAGACTTCATCCGTAAAATCCTCTTTGTGAAATTCTAATTTTTCTTTAGCACTTTTAAAAGCAACCAAAGCCTCTTTTTTTCTTCCCATTTGTAAAAGCAACTTTGCCTTGTATTTTATTAATACATAACTATTAGGGTATTTTGAAATACCCCAATCATAAAGCTCTAAGGCTTGTTCTTCATATCCATTTTGACTTATAGGGAAAGCCAAACTCTTTATGATATAGTCTGGAGGTATCAAGTAAAAACCCAACTGCTTTTCTACTGCAGCATAAAATTGTTCAACTTCAGCTCTAAGACTTCCTCCTTTCTGCAAAAATTGTGCAATAAGAAATGCATCAATCTCATACTTTCTGCGCATACTAAGCATAGCATCATTTACTGAAGCACTTACTACGGTAAAATGATCTAAGCCTTCAAAATTTCGATAATTCCAATCCATTGAAGTAGTTGGATTGGCCTTAACCACAGAGTCTACATAATGGCCCATTTGCATGAAGTTTTTTTCATTTTCACCAACAGTTCCAGTTGAAACGTATACAAAATGAGGCAATGGATCAGAGGATTCTAATTGCTCATTAATCATGCTTAGATTTTCTACTTCATCAGGGTAAATCGCTGGACTAATCCCTATATAAGCCTGAAAAGCTGAATGGTTTTTACCAAACAAGGTATGATACACAAACTCCCCTCCTGCTGAATGCCCTAGTAGCGACCTAAAATTTATCTGATTAGGATATAAAGAGTCTACAAATGGTATAACTTCATTTAGAAGATGAGCTTGAAGCTCTGGAGCTCTTCCTCCTTGTGAGCCATCGTAATCTTCATCGGGCATGGAAAACTCCCAACCACGATTTTTAGCATGAATTCCCACAACAATAGTAGGCATGTATTTAAACATCATGCTTCCGTATCCTATAATACTACTCACTTGATTGATAAAAGGTTCAAATTGACCATCTAACACATAACAAAAAGTATATTTCTGTTCTGGAAATTCACCATAGTCTGGTGGCAAATAAATACTAATACTTCGTTCATCACCAAAAGCTTTAGATTGGATTTGATAAGTATTTTTAAAGGTCTTTTCTTGAGCCCAATTAATAGAACTAAAAAAGAAGCTTATCAGAGAAAGAAGGATAACTTTTTTCATAAGCAGAATTTAAAACACTAGAATACAAAAGTTTATTCAATAATGCATTTTTAATTTTTGTCTTTGGTGTTTCCTACTCCTATCATTATTTTAATTACCTACTTCTTTTAAAAGAATTTTGCATCTTTGGAAGTGAAATTTGGAAAGAACAATGAATATCAAACATTTAAAAGTTAAAAATCAATTTCAAGACTGGCAAATGGTGCTTTTGCTACTTGCGCTTTTAAACTTGTCGAGTTGTGGGCTATTTAAAAAATTAAAATCCATTGAAGATATTCATCAAATTACAGATCCGGTAGTGGAAGATAATCCTACAATTGACTCAGACGGTGACGGTTTAACCGATGATGAAGACCAATGTCCATATACAGCAGGTTTAACAAGTACCTTTGGTTGCCCTGACAGTGATGGAGATGGATTTCCAGATGCGGAAGACCTTTGCCCAGAAACTGCAGGAACATTTGACGGTTGCCCCTTTGCTGATCGAGATGGCGATTCTGTGCCAGACGATGAAGACTTTTGTCCAGATGAACCAGGTTTACCTATTGATGGTGGATGCCCTGCTGTTGGAGCAGCACTCGATTCCACCTTAATATATGAAGATATCCCAAACAGTAGCTCTGGTGGCGAAACAACAACTGCCACGGAGGTTTATCCAATAAACGAAGCTAGTTCTTTGGAAGGATCAAATGCTATTCATGCAGAAATACCTGAAATACAAGCAGCACCAGTTGTTCAACCCAAGGCAAATAAGTACCATGCTGAAATAGAAGCCATGAAGAAAATGCTTCTAAATAAAAAGTACACCGTTACAGTTTACGTCGGACAAGACTCGAATAAGTTACAAGTTTCATCCTCAAACACTACCCATGTATCAGCACAAACCAGCTTTGCTACCCATGCCAAAGATTATGGTAGTGTAGAGCTGCGAATTAGTGGTGGCGAGGTTGAAATCATTCCTCCTGAAGAAGCTTGTCAAGAGGTGAAAGTGGGTAGTTTCTTTCCATTTACTATTATACCCAAAGAAGCTGGGAATCTTGATATAACGGCCTTCATTCGTTTACACAAATCAAACAATTGTGCCGATGCGCCCACTTCAGAAATTAGTGGCACTTTAAATATTCAAGTAGATGTAGATGTTAAGAAAAAGTGGACAGAGCGATTGAATGAACTCATTGAATTAACTTGGAATGCCTTTACCGAATTCTATGGAGCTGTTCTGGGTATACTCTTTGGATTACTCCTCTTCTTACTTCGTAAAAAACTAAAAAAGTGGTTTGGCTATGAAGAAAAATAGAGCTAACCTTTTTAGTTGTAATAGAAAGAAATAACAACCATATTTTGAATTTGTATAAGACCAAGAATTGCATTATTGTTGTTGTAAATTAGAATTCGAGAGTTCTTCCGAATTCAAGTTCAAGTTTCTAATTACTATTTGTTAATTTCAAACCCATAAAATCACATTTATGAAAAGGCAAATCATATTTTTTCTGGTATTGGTCTCCTATTTTACTGCTAATGCCCAGTTTATTGCAACAATGGAAGTAAAAGAACCTATTG
>CAJXFJ010000018.1 GCA_913052515.1 uncultured Flavobacteriales bacterium
AGTTTTTAGCGTTTAAATCAAATCAGCTTTCAAATCATGAATTCATTTTACGTCTCAATAACGCTAAAGATGTGCTCCGCAAGTTTGAATATCAAGAAGGTAGTGTCTATCTATTTGCATTTCCTCTAAATGATTCGGTATCTAATTTTTCAAAACATGCCATTTTTGTTCCAACACTCTTTAACATGGCTTTGCAAGCTGTAAAAAGTGAGTCTCCTTTGAATTTTATGGATCAGAAATACATTACAATAAATAGCACTTCAAAAACGGAAAGCCCATTCAAGTTTGTTAAAAACAAGTTTGAAACAATTCCAAAACAACGAAAAAATGGAACTAAAGTCACTCTTGAAATAGATGAATCTATACTTCAAGCAGGACACTATAAAGTTATGCAAGACAATAATTTAATAACTTATGTCGCATTAAACTATAGTCGTTCAGAATCTAAAATGGATAGATATACCCATGAAGAAATAGAAAATTTAGTTCAGCAATTACCCATTCAATTTCAATGGTATAATGCATCTAATGAATCGTTGACAAAAGCAATCAATGAAGAATTGATTGGCACCTATTTATGGAAGTATTTTATCGCATTAGCTTTATTATTTTTGGCTATTGAAATAGCGCTTCTTCGACTTATAAAATGATATTATGAATCTACTTATAAAGGCTGCAAAACTAATCGATGAACAAAGTAAATATCATCTAAAAGTCGTTGATATTCTCATTGAAAAAGGAAAGATTAGTCAAATAGCCAAGACGATTAAAAAAGAAGGAGTTGAAACCTTTGAAGCTTCCAATCTGCATGTTTCAAACGGATGGATTGACTTACACGCTCAATTCCATGATCCGGGAAATGAACATAAGGAAGATTTTGAAAGTGGTATGAAAGCCGCTGCAAAAGGAGGCTTTACTCGAGTTTGTATTTCGCCTTTAACAGAACCTGTAAAAGATACTAAGTCAGCGATAGAATACGTCATTAACAAAAGCAAAGCCACTTTAGTTGAACTTCTACCCTATGCTAGTATTTCAAAAAGTGCAAAAGGAGAAGAATTAGCAGAGCTTTACGATATGAAAGAAGCTGGTGCTGTTGCTAACTTTGATGGTAAAAACTCTATTAAAAACCCAAATTTACTACACCGAGCACTTCAGTATAGTCAAGCTTTTGATGGACTAGTTATCAACTTTCCACACACTGAAGAGTTAGCATCTTCAGGAGTAATGAATGAAGGTGAAAGTAGTACACATCTTGGTTTGAAAGGAATTCCTGAGCTAACAGAAGAATTAATGGTTTCAAGAGATTTATACTTGCTGAGACATGCCGGAGGTAAATTACATTTCGCTACTATTTCTGCTAGCGATGCATTGACTTTAATACAATCAGCTAAAAAAGAAAAGCTGAAGGTTAGCTGTGATGTTAGTGCCGCCCATTTACTTTTAAGCGATGACTTACTTAAAGATTTTGATAGTCGATTAAAAGTGATTCCACCTTTTCGTTCCAAAGAAACTATTAAACAACTGATTAAGCATCTGAAAAATGGCACCATTGATGCCATTTGCTCGGATCATCAGCCTGAAGATATAGAAAGCAAAAAGAAAGAATTTGATCATGCTGCATTTGGTATTATTAATCTACAAACTGCATTTGCAGCCGCCAGAACAGCAACCCAAAAACAATTATCTATCGAAGAATTAATTCCGTTGTTTACAACGGGTCCATCTCGCCTTTTAGGCTTAGAACATAAAACGATAGAAGAAGGTAATTTGGCTAATTTGACCTTGTTTAATCCAGATGCAGAATATATTTTTGAGAAAGAACAAGTGGTTTCGAAATCACTAAACTCACCATTTTTTGGAATGAAATTAAAAGGAATGGTATATGGAGTAATTAATCGTAATCAAAAGAGCTTAAGTTAAAACCTTAATGTTGATGCTCTCTGCCTTTTATTTCTTGGCCTTCAATACTTTTTTGTAACTCCTTTTCTTGCTCTTCTAATTCTTCTTTTGAAATTTTTTGACCTAAAGTGGATAAATCAGGCTGACCTGCATCTACCCATGCTGTGTACCAAAGACTACCTACCATAATAATGGCTTTTCTCAACCTACTCTCAACCATATCCCCCATTCGGTTGTAATAGGTCAGCGCAAATTTTTGAGAGTATTGTCTCACCGTAGTTTGGCCTCTTTGTTCAAATGCGTATTTCTGATCGGAAGGAATTTTTCTAGTTAAATCTTTCTCTATAAAAAGCACTGAATCTAAATAGGAATGACTTTCTTCTACTGCATCCCAAATGGCATCTAAAGGACTACTGACATACTCGGAACGTCCTACCAAATAATCGTATTCATCAGCTGTTAATTCAGGAATTCTTGACTCCCAAAGTCCGTGAATACCTTTTTGACCTGTAAGTTGTCCATTATAATTCTCAGTAGTATGCAAGGGCACATGAGCATCGCCAATGTAATGCCCTAAATCTGCAGCAAGATGTAAAACACTATTCGCATTTTCTTCTTCAAAAGCTTTTGTTAACCGTTTCGTCATTAGTGCTACATGCCAAGGAACTATTCCATAAGCTTGGAGGGTATCTTCAGAGTATTTTTCTACAGCATCATACCACCTTCTAGGCATAGCTTCAAATGGATTTTCTCCATGATGTGCATAATGATCAATATCTATATAATGCCTTGGCGCCTCAACCTTTGTCGCATATCTGCGTTTATCCGGATCTGGGGCATGTGCGGTTAAAAATTCAATATTTGCTTTAAAAAAGCCAATCATCTCTGGTGGAAGTGTAAAAACTGCCATTCTATTAATTCGCTTGTGCCCATAAAAACCCCATGACTGAAATAAAACAGCCAATGAAAGCAGGAGACAAATACGAAAGAAATAGTTAATCTTCATCCGGAACAATTAAAGCATTCCCTTGAAATACGGGCACTTTATTTATGATACTTTCTTGTAAACAATAGCGAATATCCTCCTCCAAATCTAAACGTTCTAATCTTCTTCTATGTGAAGAATCTTTTAAGAAATTGTTTAAATCCCCTTTTGCCATTTCATACATATGGCAAGCTGCTAGTGAAGAGTCAGCCAAACCGGTATAAATCGGATTTTCTTTAAGTCTGTGTATAACTGCTCCAGCAAATAAAGAATCTTCTAAATTGTATCTATCTTTCCAACCTGCGCATAAAAGAATGATATTCTTATTTAGCTTCTGCAAATAAGCACAAACAGCATCTAAATTCAAAAAAGAGCCAATAATTATGTTATCAGCCGCTTTTGCTCGCTCTATCGCTTTGGTTCCATTCGTTGTGGTAAGCACAACTTCCTTGCCTTTCATCACCGGGTTCATATAAGAAAACGGTGAATTTCCAATATCAAATCCTTCAACAATTTGACCATGTCTTTCGGCAGCTGCAATATAACCTTGAGCTTGGTATTCTTTTGCCTCCTCTACTGATGAAACGGGAATAATTTTCTGAACTCCATGTTCAAAGGCTGTACAAATAGCAGAAGTAGCACGAAATATGTCAATAACAACAACTACGCAATTTTTACTGCTGTAATAAACCGGAAAAAGTGCGGGTGAATAACAAACTTCTATTTTTCGTTGGTGTGGTAATTCTGTCGTTTCCAAAATTATACGAATGGCAATTTTACTACTTCAGCTTTTAGCTGTTTATTTCTAACTTCAATATAAATCTCTTGTCCCAATTTTGATAATTCCTTAGTAACATAACCCATACCAATTCCCACTTTTAAGTTAGGAGAACTTGTGCCTGAAGTTACTTTTCCAATAGGCTCACCATTTTCATCAACAATGGTATAATCTTGTCTTGGAATTCCGCGATCAATCATTTTAAAAGCAACCAGTTTTCTTTCGATTCCTTCTTCTTTTTGCTTTTTCAATAAATCTGAATCAATAAACTCTTTGGTAAACTTGGTAATCCAACCTAAACCTGCTTCAATTGGTGAAGTCGTATCATCAATGTCATTTCCATACAAGCAGAACCCTTTTTCAAGTCGTAATGTATCTCTTGCACCTAAACCTGCAGGTTTAATACCCATTGGTTCACCTGCTTTCATAACAGCATCCCAAATAGAGTTTGCATGCTCGTTATCAAAGTAAATTTCAAATCCACCACTTCCGGTATAACCTGTTGCTGAGACTAATACATTATCAATTCCTGCAAAAGTCCCTTTTTCAAAGGTGTAATATTTCATATCACTCAGATTGATAGCGGTTAAACTTTGCAATGCTTCAACTGCCTTTGGGCCTTGAACAGCCAATAAAGTTGTTCGCTCAGAAATATCTTGCATATCTACTCCAAATTCATCCTGACTCTTAATCCAATTCCAATCCTTTTCAATATTAGAAGCATTAACAACCAACATAAACGTTTCTTCTGCTAGCTGATATATCAACAAATCATCAACTATACCGCCTCGTCCGTTAGGCATGCATGAATATTGAATCTTTCCAGGGCTCAACTTTGAAGCATCATTGGTACTGATTTTTTGAATCAAATCAATGGCGTGTTTACCTTTTAAAATAAACTCACCCATATGAGATACATCAAATACACCAACACTATTTCTTACTGCCATATGCTCATCTGTTAAACCGGTATATTGTATCGGCATTTCATAACCTGCAAATGGCACCATCTTGGCTCCTAATTCAATATGCTTATCCTTTAATGATGTACTTTTTAATTCTTCCATAGTTTTAATCTAATCTGTCAATTCTTTAAAGTAACGCAAATAATTTTCTCTTTGCGCAACCACTGAATATTTATCTATTACTGTTTTACGAGCAGCAAGGCCCATTTTATTTCTTATCTCTTCTGATTCAATCAAATGGCTTAGTTTTTCAACCCACTCTTCTGTGGTCTCAGCATAATACCCATTAACTCCATCTTGTATGATTTCTCGATTAACGCCAACAGGTGATACTATTGTAGCTGATTCCATTGCCATATATTGTAAAGCTTTAAAACCACACTTTCCCCTACTCCATTCATCATCTGTAAGCGGCATAATTCCAATGTCTATTTCTTCCAGTTGTTGAATCTCTTTTTCCTTATTCCACTTTTCATTTACAACCTCTAAATCTGCTACTTCCCAAGGGTGATCACAAATAATTTTAATCCAAATTTCATCTCTATTTCGCTCTTGAATTATCTTTAAGGCTTCCTTGATATCGTCCAAATATCGTCTAGTTGTATCTGTCCCTGTCCAACCAATGCAAATTTGTTTATGCCTCTTTTCTGAACTTCTTTTATGATATTCTGTATCAATGGTGGTAGGTACAATTTTTACATTTTTGCAATAGGCAGAGGCATGCTTGGCAAGATATGCGTTACCTGCAAAAACCATATCAACCAAAGGTAAAACTTGATTGACTTTATCCGTTCTTTTTAATTTACTTAAATGTTTGTTGGCAGTAGAAACATTGGGAAGCCAAATGGCGTCATCAAAGTCAAAAATTACCTTTGCTTTACTTTTGGCAAAAAGTTTCTCATACTTTATACTACCTGTTAGAAGGGCTTCTCTGAAAATAAAAATGAGATCATATTCATTAGCCCTTTCAACATCTTTGGCTCTAATATTGCGCGCATTTAACTCAATGGAAGCTTTTTTAAGGTAGTTGCCTTTGGAGTACAAAATTTCATCATCTTCTTGAGAAATGATGTTTGATAATTCACAATCAAAACCATTTTGAGTGAGAAAATTCAAGTATTGCTCAAATCGAAATCGTTGACCTGGGGACCTGCCCAAGCGATGATTTGCAATAAATAATACCTTCTTTTTACTCATTTATCCCCAAGAATATCGCTAGCCCATAAGGTTAGCTTCTATTTTGCAAAAGAACTAAAGATTTTCATAAACATGAGCATAGTTAGCTATTGCTTCTTGTAAAGAAAATCGCTTTAAGGCAACTGCTCTTATTACCTCAGATTTTGTTGAGTGATTAAGTAATTTTTGAACGGCATATTTCAAGGTAGAGTCTTCAAAATCATTAATAACTATACCACTTTCTTGATCACTTAGAATTTCATCGGTATCTCCCAATCCGGCATTAGCTACAATGGGCAATCCCATGCCCATAACTTCAGCCTGTTTGGTTGGTGAAACAGCCTTTCCTGTAAAAGAGGTAACGATGAAAAAAATAGAAGCCTGACTTAAGGAAATGAAATAAGGAATATCTTGATATGAGGAGGGCGCAATTATCAAATCATCTAAATGAATATCCAGCTTTTTTGCCTCTTCCTTAATATAGTCTGGGTTATGACGACTTATAAATAAAAATCGACTTGTTGAATTCTCTTCTTTTAACCATTTAAAAAAACGAAGCATATCGTGCAATCGATACCTTGTTCCTAATGAACCAATATAAGAAAGTATAAATTCATTTTCTTTTATTCCAAGTTCTTTTTTAAGTTGTTGGCGTTTAGTTTCATCTAAAGCATTGTAGTCAAAATGATCCAAGTCTGCTGCACAAGGAATTACTTGAACTTTCCCTTTTGTATTGAAATGATTCAGAATATGCTTTTTTGCATTCTCAGTTAATGAAATGATGTAATCCGCTTCTTGAAATAGAAATTTCTCCTTCTTTTTAAAGAAGTTATACATCCATTTATAAATTGGGTTATTTAGATCCCACAATCCTCCTTCAACTCGCTCATCAGCCCAAAATCCTCGAATATCAAATACCAATTTTGCGCTAGGAATTTTTATATTTTGAGCAATCATAGCAGGAATAATGGATCGGCAATGAAAAACATCAAATTCAATCTCTTTATACCAATTTGTAAGCTGCCTTTTTAAACGTCTTATATTAAGCAAAGTCCCAAGGATTGGAGGAGTATTTTGGTAAAAGGTATATCTCCAAGCTATGTTTTTATTTTGAAGCTTTTCTTCTACGATTTTTCCAAATTGTTGAAAATTCTCTCTTTTCTCGTTACTTAAAATATGAATGTTGTAGTCTCTTTCCGCTAAGCCTAAATAATAAGGCAAAATCTGAGATTGCCCCAAAGGGTCTGTTAAACCATCATAAGTGATAAAAAGGATTTTCTTTGAACTAGGTTTGATGTTTACTTCTGCCATTTCAAGAGCTTATCATTTCTTTTTTCCGATGGCATGCCAATATGGTGTATTGGGTGAAAATTGAATTTCATCCAAACCACAAGCTTTCATCATTTGTTCTATTTCAATTTTAGAGAACCGCTGCTCTAATGGTGTCCCAAATCGGTCTAACGAATCGTTTCTAATTACGAATGAAGATTTGCCCACATAATAACTTAAAGGCAATTTTTTCCAAAACTTTAATCCCAAAGATTTGGTTAAGCCTGCTAAAGCAACTAAAGGCATGTAGACCAAATAGGCAATCAAATCACAACTTAATTTTTTTAGTGTGGCAGGTAGTTTAGAAATTAAAAATCGAATACTATTCGATAAGTGAAAAAGCAGCTTGAATAAAAAACCACGATTATCCAAGCTATAATATAAATAGACTAAAAAGTATCCTCCCTTTTTCAGCTTTTTTACAGATGCTTGCATGGCTGCTTGTGTATCAGGAATGTGATGAAGTACGCCTAAAGAAAAGACAAAATCAAAAGATTCATCTGGAAATGGAATGGTATTAACACCAGCTTGACTAACTCGTATATTTTCCACTTTTTGAGCATTTTGAGCCGCAATAAAAACTGCCTTACTTGGGTCAATTGCTTCTACAAATCCGAACTTTTTAGCCGCATACAAAGACCACCTTCCACTTCCACAGCCAACATCTAAAGCCGTTTTATCTTTTCCAAATAAACTTGGATGAACTACATCAAAATACTCATCTCCAATTTGCTTGATTTCATCCTCTTCAAACGCATCAAAAGCTGTCCATTCTTCTCCAAAAGAATCAACTGTATCTTGATCTAAATTATCATCATTGGGGTCTAGAAAAAATGGAATCTCAATGCTTCCTTGTTTAGAAACACCATCAATTTCACGGTTATATTCAATCATGAATTTAAAAGAATTAGGAAAAGGTTAAGGATTTAACAATGGTAAATACTTTAGCGAATACAAATCCAATGGTAACTCCAAATAAACCACCAATTATCATGGCTAAAATAGTCACCAGGATGGTTTTTATAATCGCTTTAAAAACAGACTCATTAAAAAACTTTGCATATACCCAAGCTATAGCAACTATTGTAATGATGAAAGAAATAGTTCCATGCCAAAAAAGTCCATTTGGTAATAAAACAATAAAAATAAAAGGCCATGCTACTGCTAGTGAAAATCCATAGGCATAACAGTTTAGAATTAAGTGCTCTGTATAATTCTTCTTAAATCTTTTGTAAATTATTTGAGTACCTAAAGCATAAAATGGAATGGAAACTAGCATGATTAAAGTAAAGTACTTCTTTATCTGTTCTACTAGATTCTCTAACTTTTCTACCTCAATTTCAGACTTACCAGGCATAAATTGGCTAAGCTCTTGGGTTTCAAAAGCACCGGATGAAATGGTAATTATGGCTGAGATTGTTGCTACGATAAAAGCAAAACGAAATGGGTGAACATATCTTACTGTGGCTTTATTTAAATAGTCGTTTATAACGAGACCGGGTCTAAGCAATAATTGCCAAATGGTATAAAAAAACCCTTTTTCAAGATTTAAAATCTGTCCCAGTATCCAATTAACTGATTCCTTTATCGTAAATCGACCATCCATATATTTTTGTCCACAACGCGGACAAAAATAGCCGTCGTAAATAAATTGACAGTTCTGGCATTCCCGATCTGGTAGGTCTTTTAACTGTTCTAACTCATTTTGCGAAGGTGTAACCGACATAGCAGCAAATAAACGAATTTTGAGTTAAAGGTTTCTTTCTAAAAGTCTTAGATTTTCCAATGAAGAATCTTGAAAATCCAAATGAGAAACTTAAAAAGAAAGAAGACAATTTATATATTCTATGAGTAGACTTTCAACAGCATACTATTTGAACCCCGATGTAGTTGAATTAGCAAAGGATTTACTGGGAAAAGTTCTTTGTACAAACATTGAAGGAATATATAGTAGTGGAATTATTTGCGAAACAGAAGCCTATGAAGGAATTACTGATAAAGCTTCACATGCTTATGGTGGCAGAAGAACTCAGCGAACTGAAACACTCTATTCAAAAGGTGGAATTAGCTATGTTTATTTATGTTATGGCATTCATCATTTATTTAATGTTGTTAGCAATGTTCAAAACATTCCACATGCGGTACTAATTCGAGGCATTGTTCCTTTAGATGGAAAAGAACATATTTTAGTCCGTAGAAAATCAAAGAAGTTTCAAAAAAACAGCTGTATTGGTCCGGGTAAAGTAAGTCAAGCACTTGGCATTACCACACAGCAAAATGGACTATCTCTTCAAGATGATAAAATCTGGTTAGAAGATCGAAATATAATTCCTTCCACGAATAAGATAATATCCTCTAAAAGAATAGGCATTGATTATGCCCAAGAAGATGCAGACCTGTTATATCGCTTTGAATGCTTTGATTTTCAAGCAAAAAAAAATAATTTTCAAATCACTGATAATTGAAATACAAATCAATTCCTTACTTAATTTTAACCCTTTTCTATTTGAGTTTTAAAGCATGAAAAACACCTACTTTGATCTTATTGATCAGACTTATTATTTTCCACAAGAAGGCTTTGATTTAAAGAATGATAGCTTAACATTTCATGGTATTTCATTAAAGCATTTAATTGAGAAATACGGCACTCCTTTTCGATTTATTTATTTACCTAAAATTGGTGACCAAATCAAAAAGGCAAAAAACCTTTTTAATAGAGCCATTAAGCAGCACGGTTACAAGGGAAAGTATCATTATTGCTATTGTACAAAATGCAATCACTTTTCGCATGTGGTATCTGAGGCACTGAAGCATGATGTCAATTTAGAAACTTCATCATCCTTTGATATTGATTTGATTTTAAACCTTTGGAAAGAAGGAAAAATTGATCAGCAGAGAACCATTGTGAATAATGGGTACAAAACAGATGAATACCTTCAGAAGATTGTATATCTCATTGAAGCAGGCTTTGAAAACGTGATTTTAGTCTTGGACAGTATTTCGGAACTTAAAAGAGTAAAAAAATTAAAGTGTAGTAAGAAGATTAAAATTGGGATGAGAATGGCCATTAATGAAGAGCCGCAATCATCCTATTATACTTCTCGATTAGGTATTCGTTCAAACGAAATGCTAAAGTTCTTCCGAAAAGAAGTCAAAAACAATGAAATTGTTGAACTAAAGATGCTTCACTTTTTTGTTGATTCAGGGATTAAAGACAGTCTTTATTATTGGGGAGAATTTAAACGAGCTTTAAAACTATACTCTGAACTAAAAAAGGAATGTGATACCTTGGATTCCTTTAATCTAGGCGGTGGTTTACCCATTAGAAATAACTTAGGTTTTGATTACGATTACAATTACATGATTAATGAAATTGTAAAGAACATCAAGGAAGGTTGTGCCGAAGATAATATTCCTGAACCTGATATTTATACCGAATTTGGAAAGTATACCGTTGGTGAAAGTGGTGCCATTATTTTTAAAGTATTGGAATACAAAAAGCAGAACGATACCGAAAATTGGTACATCGTAGATAATAGTTTAATGAACACCATTCCTGATGCTTGGAGTATTCATGAAAAATTCATTTTACTGCCAGTTAATAAGTGGGACAAAGAGTACCAACGAGTAAACATAGGTGGCATTAGTTGTGACCATTCGGATTACTACAATTCAGAAGATCTCAATCAAGAAGTACTACTACCAAAACACGAAGGTTCTGAATCAGAACCCTTGTATTTGGGTTTTTTCCACACAGGTGCCTACCAAGATGCTATTAGTGGATATGGAGGCATAAAACATTGCTTGATTCCTTCACCAAAGCACATTATTCTTGATCGTGATGAACAAGGAAACATAGTAGATTATGTATATCGTAATGAACAGTCGGCACAAGAGATGTTTAAACTTTTAGGTTACCAATCATGAAAATTTACGCAGGCATAGAAGGTGAATTTACAACCAAAGAAAACGCTTCTATTTGGTTGCAATCTATTCCTTATGACGGTACTAGTACTTGGGGGAAAGGTGCTGACAATGGTTTTGAAGCATTTTTAGATGCTTCTGAAAACATGGAAATCTATGATATTGAAACAGATTCAGAAGTATACCGAAGAGGTGTTCATATTTTAGACCCCATACTTGAAGATAAAAGTGCTGAAGCGGTGTTTAATAAGGTTTATTCCGCAGTAAAAGAACAATTACAAAGCGGTAAATTTTTAACCTTTTTTGGAGGTGAACATTCTATAAGTATTGGGATAATAAAAGCCTTTTACGAAAAGTATAAGAATCTAAGTGTTCTTCAATTGGACGCTCATGCGGACTTACGTCCCTCCTATTTGGGAACACCATACAATCATGCTTGTGCTCTGCACGATGCAAGTAAAAATACCAATCTTGTACAGGTCGGTATTCGAAGTATGGATCAAGTAGAAATGCCGTTTTTAAATAAAGAACAATGCTATTTTGCAGAAAATATATTTGGTCAAAAAGAATGGATGCAGAAAAGCTTGGATCAACTTGGTGAGGATGTTTACTTAACCATAGACTTGGATGCTTTTGACCCTTCTATAATGCCAG
>CAJXFJ010000019.1 GCA_913052515.1 uncultured Flavobacteriales bacterium
TGGTTTCGGTGATACAAAAATTGCCGCCATGTATGGTTTGGTAAATAATGAACAGACAAGCTTTCACTTAAATGCAAAACTTAATTTACCATTAGGAAGTATTGAGGAAAGTGATGATACTCCGATGAAGGAAAGCGCCCGACTGCCTTATCGCATGCAATTGGGAAGTGGAACTTTTGATTACTCATTGGGTGGTACTTACAAAATGCATGGAGACCAATTATCAGCTGGTTGTCAATTAATGGCTACGGCAAGAAGTGGCGAGAATGATCAAGGCTACAGGTGGGGGAGTCAATTGCAGTTGAATGTTTGGGGTGCTTATTTAGTGAGCAGCAGTTTGAGTGTTTCAGCACGTTTATACGGATTAGCTGAAGGACAAATAGAAGGGAAAGATGATGAGTTGAAACCCATGATGATTCCGGCTGCAAATGTGAAAAATTACGGTGGAGAAAGCATCCACTCTTTTGTCGGGCTGAACTACGCTTTTGCCCAAGAATCTAAGCTTAGAAAAATGAGGTTAGGAGCGGAGGCCGGTTATCCTGTCTATCAGAATTTATCAGGAATTCAAATGAATCAAGGACCGGTGATTAATTTAGGAGTAAAATACAATTTGCTTTAATCTAATGTTTCGAGTTCTATCCATCATCTGTTGTATAATGTTGATACACTTTACTACTGCATTAAAAGCGGTAGAGGTGTGTAAAGGCTGTCTGATTGAAAGTATAAAAGACGGCATAGCTGAAGCAAAGGCCGGAGATACCGTTTGGGTAAAGTCCGGAACTTACAAAGAATATGATCTGATTATTGAAAAACAACTAACTCTTATAGGGATAGGACAACCGACTATAGATGGTGAAGACCAAGGAGAAATTATTCGAATCGCGGCTGATCGGGTTACAGTTAAGGGGTTTAAAATTGTTAATGTTGGTGTTAGTTACACCTCCGATTATGCCGCGATTCGTTTAGTTAAAAGCAAGCATTTCAGCATTAAAAACATGCTGTTAGAAAAGCTGTTCTTTGGTATTTATTTAGAAAAGTCTGACTACGGAGTGGTTGCAAATAACCGCATCATTGGTGATGCAAAAGATGAGTATAATTCCGGGAACGGAATTCATCTATGGTACTGCAAGCATATTAAAATATTAAACAATGAAGTTGAAGGGGTAAGAGATGGAATATATTTGGAATTTGCCGACTCTAGCGTTATAAATGGAAATGTGAGCAAGAACAATCTTCGATATGGCTTGCATTTTATGTTTTCTAACCATGATGAATACGCCGATAATGTATTTCAGAACAATGGCGCCGGAGTAGCGGTGATGTTTTCCAAGTACATCAAAATGAAAAATAATACCTTTCAAGATAATTGGGGAACCGCTTCCTTTGGCTTATTGCTTAAAGAAATCAACGACTTAGAAGTGCGAGACAATACTTTTACCAATAATACCATTGCTATAAGTGTAGAGGGAGCTAATCGAGTAAATTATACGGGAAATACCTTTAAAGGAAATGGTTGGGCGATAAAGGTGAGAGGTGCTTGTTATGGAAATAAATTTACAGGGAATGAATTTTTAAACAATTCATTTGATCTATCTTACAACAGTAAAATGAATGACAACATTTTTGAGCAGAATTATTGGAGCAATTACAATGGCTACGACTTGAATCAAGATGGCATAGGAGATGTGCCCTACCGTCCGGTAAAGTTGTTTTCTTACATTGTGAATAGAACCCCTGAATCAATTGTCCTTTTAAGAAGTCTGTTTATTGATATTATTGATTTCTCTGAAAAAGTATCGCCGGTTTTTACACCAGATGAACTAAAGGATCGTAAACCCCTGATGAGACCACTATGATAGAAATTAAGAAGGTATCGAAGCAGTTTGGTAAAAATCAAGTGTTGAAAGAATTAGACCTTACCATTACAGGTAAGGGTATAGTAGCTATATTAGGTCCTAATGGTTCCGGAAAGACTACGCTTATCAAGTCAATTTTGGGTATGGTTATTCCCGACAATGGAAGGCTACAATTGTGGAACAAGGACATCAAGAAAAATTCAGATTATCGTAATCAAATCGATTATCTACCACAGATTGCCAATTTTCCCTCCAACTTAAGAGTGAAGGAATTGATTCGCATGATCAAAGACCTGAGGGGCGGAAGCCAAAGAGAGGATCAACTAATTGAGCAATTTGGTTTACACCCATTTCTTGACAAAAAGCTGGGAAACCTTTCAGGAGGGACCAAGCAAAAAGTAAATATTGTCTTGGCCTTTATGTTCGATAGTCCCTTGCTTATTTTGGATGAACCCACTACAGGATTGGATCCGTTAGCTTTAATTCAACTGAAAAAGTTGATTGAAGAAGAAAAAGCCAAAGGAAAAACCATTTTGGTTACTTCTCACATTATGAGTTTTGTGGAAGAGGTGGCCGATGAAATTGTGTTTTTATTAGAGGGTAAGATTTTTTTTAAAGGGAGTTTATCTACTTTAAAAGAGGAAACAAAACAAGAGGACTTAGAGCACGCCATTGCAAAATTATTGGAGGGAAATCATGCTTAAAGTATTAAAATATAGTTTTTACGATTTGGGCAGAAGCCGTTGGAGCTACATCTACTTCCTATTCTACTTAGCTTTGGGTTTGGTGCTGCTGTTTCTCAATCACGACCTTTCCAAAGCAGTAATTACTTTAATGAATGTAATTATTGTCTTGGTGCCTCTGATCGGAACCATTTTTGGGGTCATGTATTATTACAATTCAAAAGAGTTTACTGAACTATTGTTGGCTCAACCCATCAAAAGAAGGGATATTTTCTTGGGACAGTATCTAGGTATTTCAATCTCACTTTCACTAAGTCTCTTACTAGGAATCGGAATTCCCTTTGTGATTTATGGTCTTTTTAATTCTACCGCAATCTGGGACTTTTCACTACTCTTGATTAGTGGAGTGTTTCTCACCTTTATTTTTGTGGCCTTAGCGTTTAATATTTCGCTTAGTAATGAAAATAAGATCAAAGGCTTTGGTTATGCAGTATTGCTTTGGTTGTTCTTAGCGGTGGTTTACGATGGACTCTTTTTAATGTCTTTAATTGTTTTTGAAGATTACCCCTTAGATAATTTTTCTTTGATTGGTACACTTTTAAATCCGGTTGACTTGTCTCGGACCTTAATCTTGCTGAAATTAGACATCTCAGCTTTAATGGGATATACTGGAGCAGTGTTTAAGCAATTTTTTGGCACTTATCTTGGTGTAGTCATTTCGCTCTCTACCCTGTTGTTATGGGTAATTGTTCCGGTTTTCATTTTAATAAAGAAAGCCAAGTCTAAAGATTTTTAAAAGAAATAGATGTTATCAAAGTCAGCCAAGTATGCCATCAGAGCTGTAGAGTTTCTAGTGCAAAACTCAAATCAAGAAAATAAATTTCGAGTCCAAGAAATTGCAGAAGCAATAGAAGTTCCGGTTCCATTTTTAGCTAAAATTTTACAGGCTTTGAGTAGAAATAAAATTATCTCTTCTACGAAAGGCCCACATGGTGGTTTCTTTATAAAAACGGAAGAATGTAAGCACAGTTTGTGGGATGTGGTAGTTTGTATAGATGGAAAAGCAAAGTTTGAAGAGTGTTTTTTAGGTACTCCAAACTGCGATCAAAACAATCCATGCTCCATGCACGATATAGCTGTCGAGTTTCGAAATAACCTGATCAATAATTTAAAAAGCGAAAAGATTCACGCTTTCAAAGAGCCAGATAAAGAGTCAAAGTTAAAACCCAAAACTTAGTGCAAGAAGTAGAAGAGAAAGAAGTTTTTTCCGGCAAGAGTTGGTTTAGTCTGCCTTTCTTTTATCTATTAATTACGGCAGGATTGGGCGTGTTTCTAAGAATACTGCAATCTTACCCCATTGAAATAAAGTTCACCAATGTAATGCATGCCCATTCGCATCTGGCATTATTAGGTTGGTGTAACACCGCCTTAATGATCTTTCTGGTTAGCACTTTTGTTCCGGCGAAAACAAAAAGAGTAAAGGTCTATCATCGAATTTTTTATGCCTTTCAATTTGCCGTTTTCGGCATGCTTTTCTTCTTCCCCTTTCAAGGTTATTCCATAACCACCATTACTTTTTCTTCCTTTTTTATTGTGGTCAGTTATTTTTTTGCTTTTCGATTTTTAAAAGATACAACAAAACAGAATTCCTCAATTGCGTTGTCATTTGCCCGTATTGCAATTTGGTTCTTTGTGCTTTCTTCAATTGGTCCCTGGAGCTTAGGTCCTTTAAATGCAAATGGTTTGGGTGGAAGTGATCTGTATTTTAATATGATCTATTTCTACTTGCACTTCTTGTACAATGGCTATTTCCTATTTGCCCTTTTTGCTTTGTTGTTTGCTTATGCAGAAAAGAAGAATTTAGAGTTTAATTTGAAGCAAGCTAAACTTGTAAGGAATTTACTAGTGGTTTCTACCATTTTGGCCTATGCACTCTCAGTCTTGTGGATCGAGCCACCATTTTGGGTTTACGGCTTGGGTATTGCAGCGGTTTTACTTCAGTTATTAGCTGTGGGAATGTTACTGCAGATTGTTTTTCAGCTGAAAGCTCAGCTGACTTTTCCTTCTGCTTTTTACAAATGGATGGTATATGGTGTTATGACAGCCTTTCTCATGAAAGTGATTTTACAGACTGGCTCTGTCATACCGGATTTGGCTTCTCAAATAGCGATCAGGAGAGATTGGGTGTTGGCTTATTTGCACTTAGTGTTTTTAGGAATCGTTACTCCATTTATACTGCTTACTTATTATAGAATCTATAAAAAGGGAAAAATAAGAGACCTGAGTAAATGGGGTTTAGTGGTTTTCCTCTTTGGCTTTGTTATCCACGAATTACTGATGGTACTAAAAGGAGGAAGTGTACTATTTATCGATTATATGGGAGCTTTGCTATTGGGAGCTACCGGACTTTTATTTGTTGGAGTGTTGCTTTTGAACCTTGGTTATTTTCGGGCTCATGACACTCACAAACCATGACTCCCTGCTACTCCTCCTGCCAAGGCAGTTAAACTCAAGATTAATAAAACCCAATGTGCTCGCTGCATGATCTTGATGGTCTTTTCCGGATTTTCTTGCATGAACTTTTTAAACAGTCGATGCAGCAAAAGGGGTTCAAATACAAAAAGAATGAATGTAAAGATCAGCCACACTAGCGTCATGGCATGAAGCCACCAATAAGATGGGTCTAAGTATCGATGCCAAGCGTTTAAAACTTCGAGCATGTAAAATCCACTTAAAGCTGTAAGTATAGTGGTCAGTTTAGCAATTTTTGCAAATCTTCCTTCAAGGGCTTCAAAGGTTTCTAACTGTTCTTTTTTTGACTTAAGTTTTTTAATGGCCGGCAGAATGACCATGGTTACCATGGCCACCCCACCGATCCAAATTACTACCGCAAGTACATGAATTACTCTTGCTAGTATAAAACCATTCATTTGCTATTTAAAATAGGTTGAGAACAAAACTAAGTGTTCTTTTATTCTTTGCTTTTTAGATTCAAGTTCAGTTTTAGTTAGTTCTTTTTCATCAAGCTCATCTACATAATTTCGCAAAGGTAAAATGTAATGATGCAATTGTTCATGAGCTTCTCCTTTCATATTGCATTGTTTAAAGATATAGCCCATTGATTTCATGAGTTCCTTTTTAAGTTCAGAAGCCGATTGTATTTCATCATTATTAAGAGTGTTTAGCATTGCTTCAATTCCTTCTATAGTTTTTGAATTAGCCTTCCATTTTTCACCTTCATTGAGGCTTAGTTTTTCAGATACTTCTATAGCAGGAAAGGACTGCTCTTGAGTAGGCTCAGTTTGGCATGCTAAAATCAGAAGGAGGGAACTCAAAAACAGTCCTGTTTTGGCTTTCATAGTTTCGGTTTTTAAGATTTCTGATTAAATAGTTTTTCTTCTAATTTCAAGGCTTTGGGAAATAGAATGTTATTTTCCAAATGAATATGCTGATGCAAGTTTTCCTCAAACTCTTGTAACATACTGTAAGTTACTCGAAAAGTATTGCAAGCATCGGCAGGAGGAGGATAATCATTACTCAATTTGGCAATTCTTCGAAATCTTTCCCCTTCCGCATCATGTTCCTCTTTCATCATCTCTACCGGATTTTGTACGCTGCCAAAGTGCGGTTCCTCAATCGAGTCCGGTTGTTTTTCATTGGCTACCATTTTTCGAATAAAGGGGAATAGAACCAATTCTTCTTTTTTCATATGCATGCTTAGTTCCCCGGCTGAGGTTAAGAATTCCATTTCTATATCCATCAACTCCGGATGATTTTTGCCGTGGACTTTAGCTACTTTGTTCAAGAAAGGCTTGATTTCTTGAATTTTAGATTCCACATAACGATGATGGGTTTTTTCAATGTAGTCTGCTAAAAGGTCTAGCGGCCAGGCTTGAAAATCAATTTGATCTTGGCTTTTTAGGTCAAGTACTTCATTCAACTCAGCTACTAAGCTTTCCATTTTGTTTTCATCCTCAACCACCGTTTCAATGCTTCGATTTCCGCGACAGCAAAAATCAATTCCCGCTTTTTTGAAAACTGATGCAGTGCGGTAGTCTTTGGCTACTACTTCTCCAATGATGTCTTTGTTACTTATTTTCATGTTATTATGTTTTATTAGTGATTTTAAAATTTTCGTTTCCCCAATTCTCTAATTCCTCTTCACTCCAAAGTGAAGGGAAAAACTTTCTCTGTTGGTATTTGGGGTGTAAGTATTTCTTCCATTCACTACCTCCGGTAGCGGCCTTGTTCTCTCCCTTTAAATCTAAATAATGTTGGGCCGTTTCTAAATGTACCAAGGGCCATTTAACATTGTAGAAATAGTCGAATTCTTTTAATTTGTTACTTAACTCCTTGGACGGTTTCATTTTCATGATTAGTTCTTCAATAGTATTACCCTCTAAGCTTTTTGCAAACTGAACTAACCTGTCCTGATATTTTTCTTCGAATTGTCTTAGGGTGAGGGTCTTTTTTCCAGTTTTTCGATCTAAACCGGCATCTTTCCAGTAAATGTGTTCAAAGTAATCTTCAACTTTTGCAGGAGCAGATAGTCGCTTTTTGCCGGCATGGTTCAAGAGGTTGTCTAGACGTGTGCAGTAAATTTCAATATACCTGAATTGCACACTTTGGAAACCACTAGCCGGAGCTAAAGTGCTTCTAAAAGTATTGTAGTCTTCATAATTCATGCCCGCTTTCATAATGTCGAAAGAGGTGATGAGCATATCAGTATATCTAGTAATTCGATTTAGTTTCTCAATCCAATCTTTTTCAGCTAACTTATCTAATGCCAGCTGCTCTATTTCATGAAGTATCATCTTTAGCACCAACTCAGTTACTTGATGATACATGATGAAAATAGATTCATCTTTAAAACCAGTTCTCGGTTTCTGAAGGGAAAGCAAAGTTTCAACTTCAATGTAATCCCAATAATTGATTGGTTTAGCTTGCAATAATCCGTTTAAATAAGTTTCAGGATTTTCACCTAAATCCTTATACTTTTTTACAATCTGATCAATTAGTTCTTTCTTCATACTTTATTATGATTGTTTGGCTTCAGCCGCTTTAATTTTTTGTAGATAGTCTATCTTGTATTCAAACATTCTAGCCATATTGCTCGCTCTGGCTTTTGCTTCAAGTGCTTTTTCTCCTGTAAAGTTTTCATTTATGGTTTCTTTAAAGAGTGTTATCCAGCGTGAAAAATGTTCTTCCTTAAGAAGCATAGTGACATGAGGAGTAAATGGGCTGCCCTGATAAGTGTGTTCATCAAGTAATATGGTTTGCCAAAAGCGATACATTTTTTCCAAATGTTCCGGCCATTGGTCTTTAATTCTTTTTTCGAAAATGGGGGCTAAGAGCGTATCCTTTCGCACTTTTTCGTAAAATGTGTCAACTAACTTTTTGACGTTATTTATATTGTTGATTTCATTCATTAGAATAGCAGTTCAATTAAGATGATTGCAGTGTTGGCAACGGTTGCTAAGGAAAATATACCAACACAAAATTTAGCAGGACCCTGAGCAATTAGGATGGCGTTGTTTAACATAGTAAGGGTGGCGCAAATGATCAGGTTCGTCATATCAGGATTATTATAGGATAATCCTGCCGCTATAGAACCCCAGCACGATTGAACTGTAATCATCATAGCCATGGCGCCATATCTTGATTTTTCAAATTGAATAATCTGTTTTTCGTACCATTTAATTATATAACCCATACTTATTCATTTTATAGTGGATAAATATGTCCACTATTAGTTTAAATTTTTTTACGTTTTCAAAAATGCCGGCCCTTCTTCTAGTTCAGTTGCTAAGCCTTTTATGGATGTTTGTTCTAGCATCAACGATAATGCATTTCTTACCGCGACAAAGTCATGGTGGAGAGGGCAGGGTTTTTCAGCATTACATCGTTTTAGGCCCAAGCCACAACCTTCGTATATTTTGTTTCCATCAAAAATGAAAACAATTTGCTGTAAATTGAGACTGTTTAACTTATTTGCTTCCATCGAAAAGCCGCCACTTGGTCCTTTGTCGGAACGAATAATTTCGTGGCGTTTTAATTGTTGTAGAATTTTGGAAGTATAGGCTTCAGGCGACTCAATCGCTTCGGTAGTTTCCTTTAAGCTAACTCTTTTTCCTTCCAAGGATTGTTTGGCTACAAAAATAGCCGCTCTAATTCCGTATTCACATGCTTTTGAAAACATATTGTTAATGTTATGAGGCAAAGGTAGAGATAAAAAAATAGTGGATAAAATAGTCCACTAATAATTTTGTAGCTTTTACTGGGATTAAATCAGTTTGACTAATCTTTTTACTTCTTTCCCCTAACTTGCTGTTCAATAATGTCCCACATTTCTTCTGGGACTGCATCTAGACCTGTAAATTCTCCAGCATTATAAATCCATTCTCCGCCATCAATGGTTACTACTTCACCATTTACATAGGCAGAGAAATCAGACATTAAATAAGCTGCTAAATTGGCAAGTTCTTGATGTTCTCCATATCGCTTTAAAGGGATTCTTCTTAAAGGGTCTAGTTTTTCTTTTAGTCCTTCTGGAAACAAACGACTAAAAGCACCTTGCGTTGGAAATGGACCAGGAGCAATGGCGTTTGAGCGAATGCCATACTTGGCCCATTCGGCTGCTAGCGAACGTGTCATGGCCAATACACCGCCTTTGGCAACTGCCGATGGAACTACATAGCCAGAGCCAGTCCAGCTGTAAGTGGTTACAATGTTCAGCATAGTTGCAGGCATTTTTTTCTCAATCCAATATTTGCCTAAAAGCAAAGAGCAGTTATAGCTTCCTTTTAAAACAATATCCACTATTACATCAAATGCCTTTGGCGAAAGACGTTCAGTTGGACTAATAAAATTACCTGCAGCATTATTAACCAAACCATTTATTTCACCAAATTCAGCAATTCCTTTTTCAATTACAGCTTCTATTTCTTGTGGCTTTCTTACATCGCAAGCAATGCCCAAAATGTTTCCTCCCGTAGCTTCTTTTAGCTCTTTTACTGTGTCATCTAGCACCTCTTGTTTCCGACTTGCTATAATCACATTGGCCCCAATTTCCATAAAGTATTTTGTCATGGATTTTCCCAAGCCTGTGCCACCACCTGTAACTAATATGGTTTTTCCTTTAAGTTCATTTTGTTTGAACATGGGTTCTTGATAATTCATAGAGATTCGTTTAAGCGTTTTTTTTGTTTTCTTCTTTATCTA
Organism: uncultured Flavobacteriales bacterium; assembly: GCA_913052515.1. The sequence continues at coordinate 9,761 of CAJXFJ010000019.1, forward strand.
AAGAGCTGAAAAGTGAATTGATAACTGAAAGGATAATGCTAAATAATAAAGCCCACCAAAAGCTTGCTACTGTAAAGCCACCAATCAAATCATCGGCTAATAAAATCATGAGCGCATTAATTACCAATAGAAATAATCCTAATGTTAAAATGGTAACAGGAATGGTTAGGATAATTAAAATGGGCTTTAAAAAGTTGTTGAGTAAAGCCAAAACGGCTGCTACAACAATAGCCGTTAAAAAGTCTTTAATATCAACTCCCGGAAGCAAATAGGCAGTAACCAATACCGCAATTGCATTTGCAAAAAGTTTAGCAATCCACTTCATGATTTTTGAATTTTAATTGGATTAAAGTTAACCAATAAATCACGTAAATTATGGAGATACAATTTCCATCAATTGTGCACAAATAATGGCTGCGTAAGTACCTAAGGCGTAACCTAAAACAGCCAGCAAGACACCAACAGGAGCTAAACTAGGGTGAAAAGCAGAAGCAACTACTGGAGCAGAAGCAGCTCCTCCTACATTCGCTTTGCTACCAACCGCTAAAAAGAAAAAAGGAGCTCTGATAATCTTGGCAACCAAAAATAAAAGACCAACATGAAAAGCCATCCATATTAAGCCAATAATTATAAAGTCCCAGTATTTCACCAATTCTGACAAATCAATCTTCATTCCTATAATAGCAACTAATATGTAAATAAATCCGCTCCCAATTTTTGATGCTCCGGCCCCTTCTAAACTTCTCATTTTAGTAAAAGAAAGGCTTAGACCAACGGTGGTTGCCACTACAACTACCCAGAAAAATTGACTCGCCAAAATGCTGTCTTTCCAATTGCTATCAGCGGCCCAACTTCCGAAAATTTCAGCCAAAAAATGGGCAAGTCCAACACCTCCAAAGGCAATGGCTATAATTTTTATTAAATCAGGTAGAGTAAACTTTCGTTCAACACTGGCTGAATAGTTTGCCATTTTTTCTTTCAAAGTATCAATAGATGAAGAATCAGCTTTTAGCCATTTGTCTATTTTGTCTGCTTTGCCTGCCCCTAATAAAATAAATGCCATCCAAATATTGGCAACTACTACATCAACCGCCAGCATGGCACCATATTTTTCTACATTAAACTGGTATAATTCTAACATGGCGGTTTGGTTTGCTCCACCACCAATCCAACTGCCAGCTAATGTGGCTAATCCTCGCCACACAGCATCAAGTCCGGCTCCTCCAACTGTTTCTGGAGAGAATGTTGAGGTAATTAATATGGCAATCGGGCCACCCAAAACAATACCAACTGTTGCTGTAAAGAACATAATCAAGGCTTTAGGACCAAGTTTGATAACGCCTTTTAAATCGGTACTTAATGTCATAAGTATGAGTGATGCAGGAAGAAAATAGTTTTTGGCAATGGGCCAAAGTCCTGAAGTTTTTGGAGAAATGATATTGAAAGTGCTTAGCAATGCAGGAAGCAAGTAGCACATTAAAAGTGCAGGCATTATTTTATAAAACTTGCTAAATGCTTTTTGTTGCGATGTATGAAATACAATTCCTAAGCAGCAGGCCAATAGTCCAAATACAATGGCATCATTTGTTATTAAAGCTTCTACGTTTCCTGTATTTTGCATATAAAAAATTTGAAATGCACCAAGATACTATTTGTTTAGGAAAATTGAATTATTCAGCTTGGTTTCTCAAGCATTTTAATAACAGCTTCAATTCATCTACTTTATCCTCGCAAGCAGCTTTGTGAAAAGCGACTATTAAAGAAGTAATAATTCGTGAAACAATTGAAACATGACTGCATGGAAGATAGAAGGAGTCATTCATTTCTAACTTTAGCTGTTTAACAAATTGATCAATGTCTTGATGTTGAAAAAACATGCCCTTATTAAAAGGGTTGATGTAAAAGAGGATAT
>CAJXFJ010000020.1 GCA_913052515.1 uncultured Flavobacteriales bacterium
TCATTCTTTTGGTCGTTGGAATCAATACCCCTTCAGTGATTTTGCCATCGGCTAGTTTAAACGCATTTTTTATGGTTTTATCACTGCTAATTTGTTCTTCAGCAACTTGAACAGCCGGCAAAACAAAATTTTCTTCAAGCATGCTTCTCAACCCTTTTGAAAGATTAGTCATTTCTTCAAAAGAGCGCGCAGACTTTTGCCAAAGCCATTCGTAAAGCTGTTTCGCACGAAACGCCTTTTCTCCCTTTTCGGTAAAAAAGCTTTTCATTTCTTCCAAGCTTAATTCTCGTATGTTCTTTTTCTTCTCCGCCATAAGCGCTGCAAAGGTAAGATGGTGAAAGGGAGATTCCTATAGGCTTATAAATGGCAAACAAACATTTAACTTGATTAGAAATTAAAACAATTCTATTAACTGAAACTCCATTCTGTACTTTTGTTTTCATGGTATTCAAAACAGATTTACTTTACACAGCCCTAGGTAAACCCATTAAAAACGGCATGATTCGTACTGACCAAGAGGGTAAAATTTTAGAAGTTGGGGCCAATCTTAGTGTTGAAAATTCAGAGGTAAACTATTTAGAAGGAGCACTTTGTCCTGGCTTTATTAATACCCATTGTCATTTAGAGCTTTCGCATTTGAAGAACAAAATAGAAAGTGGCAAGGGCTTAATTTCTTTTATAAAAGGCGTGCAAAGTCAGCGAAAAGCGGAAGAGGAAGAAATACAAGAAGCCATTTTAAAGGCGGATGAAGAAATGTGGAAAGCAGGTATTGTAGCCGTAGGAGACATTTCTAACGGCACAACTAGTTTTCTGCAAAAGCAAAAGTCTAATATTGAGTACCACACTTTTGTTGAATTGTTTGGCTTTGATCCGGCAAAGGCCACTGAAGTTTGGACCCGTGGACAAAAAGTGCAAGCTACTGCCATAGCTATGGGACTTTCTGCTTCCTTAGTTCCCCATAGCCCTTATTCGGTTTCAAAACCCTTGTTTCAATTGCTGAAAGCAGAAAAAGATAATGCTCCAATTTGCATACACAATCAAGAAAATGAAGCGGAAAATGAACTTTACCAAAATGGAACTGGAGCATTTCGGAAAATGCTTGAAAGCTTTGGCCTACCTTTAGAACATATCAAAGGGATGCAGCAAAACTCTTTACCTGCTTATCTTCCCTTATTGCCAGATTCTAAACCATTGCTTTTAGTGCACAATACGTTTAGCAACCAAGCTGATATAACAAGTGCAAAAAACCTTCATAAACAGTTGTATTGGTGTTTGTGCCCAAGGGCTAATCAGTATATAGAAAATCGATTAGCAAACGTCCCACTTTTTATGCAAGAAAACCTAAAATGCACTTTAGGAACAGACAGTTTGGCCTCTAATTATGGACTTTCTATTCTAGAAGAAATGAAGTGCATACAGGCTCATTTTCCTGAAATTGAATTGGAACAATTGATTGAATGGGGCTGTAAAAATGGGGCTGACTTTTTAGGAAAAAATCAGCTTGGGAGTTTTGAAGCAGGCAAAAAACCCGGCATTAATTGGTTGAAAAATATACAAGCGGATCGAAGAATTGGTGATGTGGAAGTGGAGAAAGTGTTATAAGAAAGAATAACAAGCTTTATATCAGAGATGTAATTGGGAAAAAGTGAAGGTTTTACCTGTTAAACCAAATGCTCAAAACCAAATAAACTTGAGCCAAATGCAATCGGGCGTATATTTAGTACGTCTTTTAGAAGAAAGTCGAGTACTTCAAACGGAAAAAATAGTGATTAAATGAAACTAAGATTTTTATTAGCTATAGGATTATGGTTTTGCCTTAAGTTTTGCTTAGGGCAAAACTACATTCCTAACTACAGTTTTGAGGACACGCTTCCAAGAACCACTCCTTTATTTTTACCTACTGACTGGTTTGTTCCAACTAATGAGAGTTTTGATTATTTTACCCCATTTCATAATTTATCTTCACAACATTATCAATTTTACTCTCCTCAGAATTTAGTTGGCTTCCAAGTTGCTAAAACGGGTCAAGCATATGCAGGTATTCTACTTTATCATTTATGGGGAAGTAGTAGCAATCCCAGAAGAGAGTACATGCAAGTTCAACTGAAGCGTCCATTGATTTTTGATAGCACTTATTGTTTTCAATTATTCATCAGTATGGCAGATTCTGTTCATTTTGCTTCTAAGAATATGTTGGGCGTCTATTTTTCACAGAATGCAGTGTCTGCCAATCACACAAATCATTTACCCTATATTCCTCAATTGGTAGTTTCGCCCAATACCTACCTTACCGACAAAGTTAATTGGGTGAAAATAGACATGCAGTATCAAGCCCAAGGGGGAGAAAAGTATATTACCATCGGTAATTTTAATGATACCAATTACATTGATACCACTTTTGTTCCAGGTGGTGGTGATCAGTTTTGGATGCAAGCCAGCTATTACTATTTAGATGACATTTGGTTAAGCCATTGCGATAGCTTACCGGAGAGCCTAGTTACCGGCTTGAATGAGCCTTTGCTAAAACAACAATTCAAAGTTTATCCCAATCCATTTGTCTCAGAAATTACGGTAGAAAGTGAGGGCAAGGAGAATTTAGCTTTTAAGTTGTATAATGCAATAGGACAAGAGGTTAAAGTACAAGTTCAACAACTAGGCCATCGCCAGCAAATTAGTACAGGCCATTTACCCAAAGGTATTTATTGGTTAAGGGTAAGTGATGGGATTAAAAGTGAAACTGTTAAGTTGATAAAACGCTAGATTGCTACGTTCCATTACATTCCTCTCGCAATGACAGCGTTTTTAATTACGAATTACGAATCAGGTAATTACGAACCAATCAAAGCGGAGCTTTGAAATTGGGGCAGGCCTGAAAAAACAGCGAGCCGGCGAAGAGCTGAAGCGAGGAAGCTTTGTTTTTTCTTGACCTTTTCTTTCTTTTGGGTCAAGCCAAAAGAAAAGGGGAAGATGCAATCCAGTGTCTATTTTGTGCGACTAAAAGAAATCGGTAAAATTATTCAAACAGAAAAAGTGGTGATTCAATGATAAGTAGAGTTTTGAGAAGGATTTGAGAAAACCACAGTAAAAAATCGGCGTCCGTTTCACTGCTTGTATTCCAGATTTTTGACTGTATATTCTGGTTGGAAAAGAGCTTCAATGCTACGCATTGAAATAATTTCAAAGCGGAGCTTTGAAAAAGAGGCCTCTTTAGAAAACTTATTGAATTCTTGATCTTTCCTTAGCTCTCTTCAAGAAAGTAAATCCGACTGGATAATTTCATCCCAAACAAATCAGGAAAAGCTTTCAATGTACCTTCCTTGTCAGTTCGAGTGATTAGACTTTTAGTCGAATTGCCCGCCTGGATGAGACCGTTCGGTCAGGTATCGAAAACGACAAGGAAATTACTATAAATGATGGTCAATTATTTGTAACTAAAATTTGTCCTTCTCGATACATCCCGAAGATTCGGAACACTCGAAGTGACAAATTTTATCACTCGGCCGCCAGTCCGCCGAAATAAAATTCTATGGAAGGCGCGGCACTTAGGATTGATAAAGAATTGAAGTTTTTTATTTTACAGCCTTAGGTTTCCTGCCCGTCTACAGGAGCTCGTGCAAGGCAAGCGGGTGTCTTTCTTTTTGTTTCAAGCTAAAAAGGAATACAAAATAACATTATAAAAACTACCCCTTATGCAAAACGAAAGGTAAAACACGAGAAATTCGAAAAAGCGCTAATCATTTGAATAGCGGTTAACTTAAACAAGCATGATATTGAATCCGCTTAAATCAAAACAGGATTAAAGCCGCTTCAACAAAGCCTCAGCAATCACCAAATCAGCAGGAGTGGTAATTTTTATATTTTCTGAATTTCCAGCTACCAATTGCACTGCATTTCCTGCTGCTTCGTAAACGGAAGCATCATCTGTAAAAGAAGGATGAAAATCTTGCTCATAAGCCGCTATGAGTTTTTCTACTTGAAAACATTGTGGCGTTTGAACCAAACAAAAATTCTTGCGGTCTTTTGCTACGGAATGCTGTCCTTCTATGGCTCTTAAACTATCTTTTAACTCTACAACAGGTATTGCTGCTCCTTTCTTTTCAGCCCATTCAAAAGACTCTAAAATGCAATTTTTACTTACTAATGGCCTAACTGCATCGTGTATTCCAACCACTTCTCCACTCACTAAAGCTAAGCCCGCTTTTACGGAATGAAATCGTTCTAAGCCTCCTTCAGCTATTTTAATGGATTGAAATTCGGTTTCAAAGGACAATACCTTCCACCTAGCCATTTCTTGCTTTGGCAAAACCAACACCAATTCAGCCTCAGGCAATGCCTTTCTAAATTGACGTATTGTATGAAATAAAATGGGTTCTCCGTTTAAGGGTAAAAACTGCTTGGGCGTTTCAGATCCCATGCGGCTTCCTTTCCCTCCGGCTACTATGATAACCGAATACTTCACCTTAAATGATTAGCATGGCATCGCCATAGCTGTAGAATCGGTATTTTTCTTTGATCGCTTCCTGATAGGCTTCCATAACTAAGTCATAACCACCAAAAGCAGCAGTCATCATTAACAAGGTAGATTCTGGCATGTGGAAGTTTGTTACCATCATGTCTGCAATGCTAAAATCGTATGGAGGGAAAATAAATTTATTCGTCCATCCTTTATATGGTTTCAAGAAGCCATCGGTAGAAACTGAAGTTTCAACAGAACGCATACTCGTTGTTCCTACAGCGCAAACTTTCTTTTTATTGCGTTTTGCTTGATTCACCACATCGGCCGTACTCTCAGGAATATTCATTTCCTCAGAATCCATCTTATGTTTGGTTAAATCTTCAACCTCAACCGGTCTAAAAGTTCCTAAACCAACATGCAAGGTAAGGTGCGCAAAATCAACTCCTTTGATTTCTAATCGCTTCAATAAGTTTTTACTAAAATGAAGTCCGGCAGTTGGCGCTGCAACAGCTCCTTCATTCTTGGCGTATACCGTCTGATAACGATCTTCATCTTCAGGCTCTACATCTCTAGTTATGTATTTTGGAATTGGAGTTTCTCCAAGCGATTCGATGATATTTTTGAATTCTTCATGAGTTCCATCAAATAAGAAACGCAGTGTTCTTCCACGCGAAGTGGTATTATCAATAACCTCAGCCACCAAATCATCATCACCGAAATAGAGTTTATTTCCAATTCTGATTTTACGAGCTGGATCTACCAATACATCCCATAAAAGATTTTCGTGATTCAATTCACGTAAAAGGAATACTTCAATTTTAGCACCTGTCTTCTCTTTATTACCATACAAACGAGCAGGAAACACTTTGGTATCGTTCATTACTAATACGTCACCTTCATCAAAATACTCAATGATGTCTTTAAATAATCTATGTTCAATGGTACCTTTTTCACGGTTTAAAACCATTAACCTCGATTCGTCGCGATTGTTGGCAGGGTATTGAGCTAATAAATCTGTAGGGAGATCGAATTTGAACTTAGATAATTTCATACGTTGATCAGTTTAGAACAGTTCCAAAAAATGAGAGGCAAAATTAATAAAAAATTAAGCCTTATTTACAGCCATTTCTTCGATCTGCGATACTAGCGTTTCAATGTTTAAAGCATTATTAACAGAATGGGTTCCTATTTGGGTTCTTCTCAAGCTTTTGAGATAAGCTCCTACACCTAACTCTTGCCCAAAATCGTGGGCTATGGAACGGATGTAGGTTCCTTTAGAACAAACGATTTCAAATTCAACCACAGGCATGGCTATGTGCGTTAATTCAAATTTTTCAACTTCAATCAATTTCTTCTTTAACTCAGGTTGCTTACCGGCTCGAGCTAAATCATACGCTCGTTTACCATTAATTTTTTTTGCCGAAAAGATAGGAGGTGCTTGTTCGTATGCACCAGTTAAAGGTTCAGTGGCTTGATGCAAAGATTCCATACTTAAAAAAGAAGGGTCTTTTATTTGTTGCACTTCAGTTTCTAAATCGTAAGAAGGAGTAACAGCACCTAACTCAATGCTTCCCGTATATACTTTGGTTTGACCTTGAATTTCAGGAATTGTTTTGGTTTTCTTTCCCGTGCAAACAATCAGCAGTCCGCTAGCTAAGGGGTCTAAAGTTCCAGCATGACCAATTTTGATTTTTTTGATTCCCAGATTCTTTTTGATGGTCCATTTTAATTTATTGACCACATCAAAAGATGTCCAATGAAGGGGTTTATCAATCAGTAAAACCTCTCCATCTAAAAAGTGATACATAAAAGGAAATTATTCTTCGTTCTTAGGACGCTTCAAAATACCATAAAAGCCAATTCCAAAGCCGATTAAAACAACAATAGGTGCTAAAGTTATTCGCTGGAACGAAAAAAGCTCGTCATACTTAAAGACATTAGGATCGTCGGAACCTCCGCCTACCATTAATATGTAGCCTATTATTACTACGATAGCAGATAGGGCAAATAGTTTATAGTTTTCTTTACCGAAGGCTAATTCATCTTGTGGCTTATCACTCATGGTTTCTATCGTTTACTAGTAAAGGTCTCCGCTTTGCATTCTTAAGAATTTGCGAACAGCGAGAGAGGTTGATATCCACGAAATTAATACTCCTAGTACAATTACCGCAGAAAAGAGAATAATATAGATGTTAAAATCTTGTAATTCAACTAAAGAAGGGAAATTTCGCTTAACTGAATACATCACTCCTAACAGAAGCAAAATAGCAATCAATCCACTTAAAATTCCATTCCAGATACCTCGCGCAACAAAAGGTCTTCGAATAAATCCTCCAGTTGCTCCAACCAATTGCATGGTTTTAATTAAAAAGCGCTTTGAATAAATGGCCAAACGAATGGTGTTATTGATAAGTGCAATCACAACGATTAGTAGCAATGCACTAAATGCAAGCAAAACCAAACCTATTCTTCTAATATTCCCATTAAGTTCAGCCAATAAATCTTTCTGATAGACAACCTCTTTTACAATAGGGTATTTCTTTACTTCAGCTGCTATTTCTTGAATTTGGTCTTCATCTGCAAAAGCAGCCTTCAGATATAAATCAATACTTGCAGAAAGTGGATTATAGCCTAAAAAGTCGACAAAATCCTCTCCAAGATCTTCTTCAAGCAAAGTGGCAGCAGTTTCCTGATCAACATAAGTAAGGCGATTGGTATAAACTTTTGCAATTAATTCCGTTTGAAGATTCTGAATCTGTTTTTCTGTCAATTCATCTTGCAGATAAATGGACATGCCCACATTCTCCTTCACATGATCGGAAATCTTTTTGGCATTCAGCAAAATCATACCTAAAAGTCCCATCATAAATAGTACTAAAGAAATACTAATGATTGTACTTACATAAGATGAACGAACTCGAAACGGCGTTTTGTTTTTCTCTGAAGCCATAAAAACTTTAATTGAGGCTAAATTATAAATTTAAGACTTACTGTCAAGCCTGTTCTTAGCTTTTCAATACTCCTAATTTAACGGCGATATCTTTTCCAAAAGCTCTCATTTCTTCTGCAATTTTTTGATCGCCAGTTGCTCGCTCAAAAGAATCAGCCATGGTGATGATGTTCTGACAAGCAAATTTTTTCATCTCATCAACCATCATTTCTTTGGTCCACAAATCAATTCTTAGGGTATTATTTTCTTCTTCATCCCAAAGGGCGAGCATTATTGCTCTACTTTGATTTTCCTTTTCTTTATCTGAGCCTTCAGCTTCCCATTTTATCTTTTCAGGAACTTGATTTTCATCCAGTTCAATGGTAAACTTAATTTCTGATTTTTTCTTACTCATCTATCTCTTCGGTTTATAATTTGATTGTTGCAAAAGTAAGTCCGCATTATCCATTTCAATCAATTGTTTTAATGTCGTATTTGGGTTCGACTTCATAAATGCTTCTACAATTTTATAGCCCATCCACTGCCCCACTCGTCCAGGTGAGCCTTCAGGAAACCCTGCAATGAAAGGTGCTTCACCCATGTATTTTCTAATTAAGTGGTTTTCCATCGTATGAAGCAATTCCATTTCAACAAAATGAAACCAAATTTCTGCCTCATTTTCTTCACACCAAGTTAACTCTTCTTGTGTGTAATTGATTAACAGATGATCAGGCAGTTCATATAGGAAAGCATGCATCAAAAAAGCAATCTTACCCTGATAAATCATTTGACTCAACAAATTACTTCCTCCAGCTCTATTAAATTCTGAAACCAACCAAGCACGCATTGCATCGGCTACCATATATTCTCTTTCAAAATACTTGAATTTATATTTTGGTATTCCTGCTTGTGCATATGTTTTATAATCCTTTCCTAAGTACATATCCAAGCCAATACCCAATAAGCTATCATCGGCAACGGTAGTATAAGTAAATGCAGAAAGAAAGGTATAAACTTCTGGAATTTGAGCTTCTGGAAAATGATATTGAAAACGAGAAAATGCTTTATTCAATTGAGCTTGCTCCTGTTCAAAGGTGGAATTTCCATAGGTACTTTTCACTTTTTGAAATAGTTCATTGATATCTTCATCGTTCAAAAATTGGGAAAAGGTTTGAATTCCACCTTGATTTGGAGGACCAAATCGCATAACACCTTGCACATAGAGAGGCAAAAATCGCGGATATTCTTTTTCCCACTGCGAGTAGCTTTCAGCAGATAAGGTATTTTCTGCCTTTTCAATTAATGATAAGTCAAATCTTATCCATTCACGCTCCACGGTATAATTCTCCTTGGGAATTTCCCAATTAGACTGATTACAAGCAAAAAGGCTTAAAATAAAAATGGAAATAATGATTGAAGAAATAAGCTTCATATAAACAAAAACAGCTTAGTTTTGTAGCTTTAATACGAGATTTCAAAAATATGAAAAAGTTATACGCCTTAGGTCTACTATTTATTGCATTTAACCTTGTGCAAGCTCAAGATAAAAGTTTTCAATTGGGTTTTCAACTTTCACCTAATATTAGCTGGATTAGCCCTGATTCAGAAGGATTAGAAAATGAGGGCAACAAATTGGGCTTTAGTTATGGAATTATCGCTGACTTCAACATTGCTGAAAATTACTCTATATCAACAGGTTTTACCTTATTAAACTCAGGTGGAAAGATTAATTATCCGGACAAAATTGACATTATTAGTCAAGCTGGTGCTACTATTTCTCAAGGCGGTAGAACAACAGCAGATTTAAGATTAAAATACATTCAAATTCCTTTTACCATTAAGTTAAAAACCAATGAAATTGGTTACATGAAATACTTTGGTCAATTTGGTGTGGGCACTGCGTTTAATATTGATGCTGTTGCCGAAGAAGAGTTTACTTACCCAGGTGGAAATGGTGCAATCAAAAACGACGATGTAGATTACAAAGATGAAATTTCGCTATTCAGAGCTAGTTTATTGATGGGAATTGGAGCAGAATATAATGTTTCAGGAAATACATCGATTATGTTTGGAATCAATTTTGACAATGGCTTCCTAAATATTTTAAGTGAAGATATTTATGCTGAAGATGCTAATGGAAATGGTGAAGGAAACAGAGATGAAAGCTTTAAGGCTATTAACAACTCCATTATTCTAAATTTCGGAATCTTATTCTAGTCGCTTTTAGAAAGCTTTTTCATGAAATTAGCGCTTGCTCAACTGAACTACCACATTGGCAATTTTGAAGCCAATGAAAAAAAAATAATTGATGCGATTTCAGAGGCAAAAGAGAATGGCGCTGATCTTGTTGTTTTTGCAGAATTGAGCATTTGCGGTTACCCTCCAAGAGATTTCTTACAATTTGAAGATTTTATTGTAAAATGCGATGAAAGCTTAACAAGAATTGCATCTCATTGTCATGGAATTGCGGCCATTGTAGGTTCTCCTTCGTTGAATAAAAAGAAAAAAGGGAAGTCGCTTCACAATTCAGCCTATTTTCTAAAGGATGGAAAGATTGAATCAGTGCATCACAAGCAACTATTGCCCACTTACGATGTATTTGATGAAAACAGGTATTTTGAACCAGCCAAAGACGTTCAATGCATTAACTATAAGGGTAAAAAAATTGCCTTGACCATTTGCGAAGACTTATGGAATATGAAAGGTGATTTTCTATATAGAAAGTCCCCAATGAAAGAATTGAGCGATGAGCAGCCAGACTTTATCATCAATATTGCTGCATCGCCTTTTCACACCAACCAACAGGCGGAAAGACAGAAAGTATTTGCCTGGAATTCAAAGAAGTACAATACCCCCATCTATTATGTAAATCATATTGGAGCTCAAACGGAATTAATATTTGACGGTGGTTCAGGCTGTTTTTTTAAAGACCAGTATATTTCGAAGGCCTCTTATTTCGAAGAATCTATCCAGTATTTTAATACCGAAAAGAAAGAGTCGACTCCTGAAACAATTTCAACCGTTCAAGAATTTGAATTAATTGAAAAAGCACTGATTACAGGAATTGCTGACTACTTCAAAAAACTCAACTTTAAGAAAGCCACCTTAGGTTTAAGTGGTGGAATTGATTCAGCTTTAACCTTAGTGCTTGCGGTTAAAGCTTTAGGGAAAGAAAATGTAATTCCGATTATGATGCCTTCCCAATTTTCTTCTGAGCACTCAATTAGCGACTCAGTTAAGCTTTGCAATAACTTGGGTTGTCAGTATCACCAAATTGAAATTGAAGAAATCTACAAAAGTTTTGATAAACAGCTTCATCCGCTATTCAAAGACACCGTTTTTAATGTAGCTGAAGAAAACATTCAATCTCGGATTAGAGGAACTTTAGTCATGGCGCATACCAATAAGTTTGGGACCATTTTGCTAAACACATCTAACAAAAGTGAATTAGCTGTGGGCTATGGCACACTTTACGGAGATATGGCAGGTGGACTTTCAGTTATAGGCGATTTATACAAAACAGAAGTTTACGAACTTTCTAAGTTTATCAACAAGGACGAAGAAATTATCCCAAATCATATTATAACGAAAGAGCCTTCTGCGGAATTAAGACCCAATCAAAAAGACTCCGACTCACTGCCTGATTACAACATTTTAGACCGTATTCTTTTTGAATACATTGAAAACGAACAAAGTCCTTCAAAAATTATTGAATTAGGCTTTGATCAAGCACTGGTGCAACGTATTTTAAGGATGGTTAACATCAATGAATACAAAAGACATCAAGCACCTCCTATATTAAGAGTTTCGAAAAAAGCTTTTGGCATGGGAAGAAGAATGCCTATCGTTGGAAAATATTTGATTTAACTGACTTCCCAAACATTCTTTCCTCTTAACAAAGCTTCCAAGTCTCCCTGACCTTTTTTCTCAACAGCAGTTTGCACTTGTATTTCAGCTGCTTCTTCATATCGATATCGATCTTCTACATAAAAAACACCAAACGGTCTAGGTAAGTGATTTTCATCAGATGGATTATCAAAAAAGCTTGTTAG
>CAJXFJ010000021.1 GCA_913052515.1 uncultured Flavobacteriales bacterium
TTTTGTTCTTCTTTTTGGCTTCTCTTCCACTACTTCTTCTATGCCTGCCATTTTCGGATCTACCAATATTCTTCCGCAGTGTTCACAAACAATAATTTTCTTGTGTGAGTTGATATCTAACTGACGTTGTGGTGGAATTTTATTAAAACAACCTCCACAAGCACTTCTTTCTACAGGAACAACAGCTAAGCCATTTCTTGCATTATCTCTGATTCTTTTATAAGCAGTTAACAATCTATCTTCAATTACTTTAGCCGCTTTTTCAGATTGCTTTTGTAATTCGGCTTCTTCCTTTTCTGTTTCAGCAACAATCTCCTCAAGTTCACCTTGTTTGTGCGCTAACTCATTCTTAGTCTCTTCAAGCTTTTGCTTAGAAACTCCATTGACCTCCTTCTTATTCTCAATTTGAGCTTCAAATTCTTTAATTCGCTTATTTGCTAGTTCAATTTCTAAAGCTTGATATTCCATTTCTTTAGAAATCGCATCAAATTCACGATTATTTCTAACATTTTTTTGCTGCTCTTCGTATTTCTTAATAGCCGCTTCAGCTTCTTTAATCAATAGCTTTTTATTAGTAATCTCTGTTTCTAACTCTTTAATTGAAGCATCAGCTTTTTCAATTCTTGTTTCTAAACCTGCAACTTCATCTTCTAAATCTTGAACTTCTAATGGTAATTCACCTCTGATTGTTCTTATCTTATCAATTTTAGAATCAATTTCTTGTAAGTCATATAGCGCTTGTAGTCTTTCTTCTACCGTTGCTTCTGCATTGCTAGCTTTTTTGGCCATAATTATAGGTAATTAATGGGATTGGTATTTACTTCAGATAAATAGAGGGCAAAATTAGGAAAATTTTGTTGAAGGTACTCTTTTATTAATTCAGGAGTAAATTGCTCGCTTTCATAGTGACCAACATCAGCAATCACAATTTGGTCTTCCGCATCAAAAAACTGATGGTATTTATAATCTGCAGTAATGAATATTTCAGCCCCTTTTTTCTTTGCATCATTTAATAGAAAGCTACCTGATCCACCACAAATAGCCACTTTTGAAATTTCATTCTGAACGATTTTTGTATGCCTTATTATAGGAGTATTAAGCTTCGATTTTACTGACTTCAAAAACGCCAATGCATCTGTTTCCTCGCTTAACTCCCCTATCATACCACTGCCAACCTCATTCCAGCTATTAGATAATGGATAAAAATCAAAGGCTACTTCTTCATAAGGGTGAGACATTAATAAAGCATTAATCACTTTTGACTTTAAATAAATCGGCACAATAGTTTCTACACAAACCTCTTCTTCTCTATGCATTTTACCAATTTCTCCCACATGTGGATTTGCTTGCTCTCCGGCCTTAAAAGTTCCTATTCCATTAGAATTAAAACTACATGAATTATAAGCTCCAATTTTTCCTGCTCCAGCAGCAAACACTGATTCTCTAACTTGGTCCACATTACCTGCAGGACAATAAAAAACCAATTTTTCTAACAAACCCTTTTTAGGGCTTAAGATTTCAACATTTTCCAACCCTAGCTTTTCAGCTATTTTAAAATTTACTCCCGTTTTTACATTATCTAAATTGGTATGAATAGCATAAATGGCAATGTTATTCTTAATGGCCTTTATGATCGTTCGTTCAATGTAGTTTTTTCCTGTTAATGATTTTAAGCCACTAAATACAATTGGATGATGAGCTACAATTAAATTACAACCTAATTCTATAGCTTCATCTACTACCGCCTCAATGCAATCCAAAGAGAGTAAAACCTTCTCAAGAACTTGATTAGCGTCGCCAACAATAAGCTGAGCGTTATCATATGATTCTTGCAGGGCGGGTGGTGCCCACAGTTCCAGTTCTTTGATTACATCTTTGATTTTTATCATAACAATCCTATTTAAATTACTTTAGTCTAAAAGCGACTTTCAGTAATTTCGAAAATTATTAAAAAGGGCTGAATTGGGCATATTTCTACGCATATTACTATTACCTGCAAGTGCAATATATTGGATTGTTATTCGACTAAGAAATTTCGCTTACGATACTAGCATATTTTCATCAACAAGTTATGCATTCCCGGTTATTTGCGTTGGCAACTTAAGTGTAGGAGGAACTGGAAAAACTCCTCACACTGAGTATATCATAAACCACCTTAAGACTAACCATAGAATAGCGACTCTAAGCAGAGGTTATGGAAGAAAGACAAAAGGTTTCATTTTAGCAGATTCCAATAGTTCTGCTAAAACGATTGGAGATGAACCCTACCAGCTCTATCAGAAATTTGGTCAAGAAGTTACGATATCAGTTGATGAAAAAAGAAAAAGAGGTATTGATCTATTGCAAAAAAGAACATTAGCTCCTGAAATTATTGTATTGGACGATGCTTTTCAACACCGAAGTGTAAAAGCTGGCTTAAACATATTACTTACTGACTATAGCAAACTTTATATCAATGATTACATACTTCCTTCGGGAAGATTAAGAGAAAGTCGTTCTGGAGCTAGAAGAGCTGACATTATTATAGTAACTAAAAGCCCTGCTGTTCTTTCTCCACTTGAAATAAGAAGAATTACCAGTTCGTTAAAACCAAAAGCTTATCAAAAAGTATTTTTTAGCTACCTCAGCTATCGCAAATTAAAGCCACTGAATAAAAAGGCTTTAGAATTAAATTTAAAAAAGAAAGACTTAGCTAATTGGGGAGTACTCTTAACCACTGCCATTGCTAACCCCGAACCTTTATTCTTGTATTTAAAAAGGTATGCAAAAGAAGTGGATAAATTGAGTTTTAATGATCACCATTTCTTTACAGATAAGGATTATAAGAAAATTCTCACCCATTCAGAATCTTTACTGAGCCCAAAGAAATTGTTAATTACAACGGAAAAAGATGCTGTAAAAATGGACCTTTCTAAAATTGAAGATATTGCAGTATTTTGTCTCCCAATTCAAATAAAATTTCACAAGCATGGCGAAGAAAGTTTCGCTGAAGAACTAGACCAATATGTTAGATCGTATACAAGAAAGCACTAATTTCATAAAATCCAAAACCAATCTTGAATTTAAAACCGGGATTGTACTAGGTTCTGGCCTTGGAGCCTTGGCAAATGAAATCGAAGATTCTATATCTATAGATTATAAGGAAATCCCACATTTTCCAATATCTACCGTTGAAGGCCACTCTGGGAAATTAATTATAGGCAAGTTAGATGGTGAAGCAGTTATTGCTATGAAAGGGAGGTTTCACTATTATGAAGGCTACAATTTGAAAGAAGCTACTTTTCCCATTCGAGTTTTTAAGGCCTTGGGAGTAGAAACCCTTTTACTTTCAAACGCTAGTGGTGGTTTACACCCTGAACATGAAATTGGAGACATTATGATTTTAGACGATCATATGCACTTGTTTCCCGACAACCCATTGCGGGGCAAAAACATTGATGAATTAGGTCCCCGTTTTCCAGATATGAGTGAGCCTTATTGCAATAAATTGATTGAGCTTTCAAAGGAATTAGACAAAGAGCATCAATTGGGGTTACACTATGGTGTTTACTTAGGCACTTCAGGACCTACCTATGAAACCAAAAGTGAATACAAGTATTTTCGAATTATAGGTGCCGATGCTGTTGGTATGTCTACTACACCTGAAACCATAGTTGCCATACACGCTGGCATGAAAGTTTTTGCGGCCTCGGTTATTTCAGATTTAGGAGTTGAAGGAAAGGTAGTTGAAATTTCTCACGAAGAAGTTCAAGAAGTCGCTGCTAAAGCTGAACCTAAATTGTCGCTACTATTCAAAAAAATGGTTAAAAACCTAGCAGTTAAGCAGGAACTAAGCTAGTTCCCTATCTATTTCATTAACTTTGTCCTCCATGTCAAAAGAAGAAATTTACAATAAATATGAGCTTATCGTTGGCCTTGAAGTTCATGCGCAAATGCAAACGAAAAGCAAAGCCTACTCTTCTGATTCCACAGCCTTTGGTGCTGCTCCAAATTCAAATATTTCACCCATTTCTCTAGGTCATCCGGGCACTTTACCTAGGTTTAACAAAAAGACGCTAGAATATGGTGTTCGACTTGGCTTGGCATGTGGCTCTGATATTACTTATGAAAATCAGTTTGCAAGAAAGAATTACTTCTATGCCGATCTTCCTAAAGGATATCAAATTACGCAAGACAAAACCCCATTATGCACAGGTGGTCAAATCTTAATTAAAACGGAAGACGGGAAAGAGAAAAAGATAGGAATTACCAGAATTCACATGGAGGAGGATTCCGGTAAAAGTATTCATGACCTTGACCCTTATAATACGCTCATTGATTTAAACAGAGCAGGTGTACCTCTTTTAGAAATTGTTTCTGAACCAGACATTCGCTCGCCACAAGAGGCTTACAACTATTTAACGGAAGTAAGAAAACTAGTTCGTTATTTAGAGATATGTGATGGCAATATGGAAGAAGGGAGTATGCGGTGTGATGCCAATGTTTCTGTTAGGCTTAAAGGAAGCACTGAATTTGGTCAACGAACAGAAACTAAAAACCTCAACTCAATACGAAATGTATATCGTGCGATTGAGTTTGAAATGAAAAGACAGATAGACGAAATTGAAGCAGGCAACGAAATCAAAATGGAAACAAGAGGCTTTGATGCGGTAAAAGGTATTACTATCAGTCAACGAAGTAAAGAAATGGCTCATGATTACCGCTATTTCCCTGAGCCTGACTTGCAAGCTGTATATGTAAAAGACGACTACATACAAAGCGTAAAAGCTGAATTACCACCTCTGCCGAAAGAATTGTTTGAAAAGTATACACAGACTTTGCAGCTATCAGATTATGATGCTGAAGTAATTACAGAAGATAAAGCTTTTGCACTTTACTACGAAGCATTGATTAAGCACACTTCGAATTATAAAGCGGCAGCCAATTGGATGATGGGAGCAGTTAAGTCTTATTTAAATGACAATGCAAAAAGCATTGAAGAGTTTCCTATACAAGCAGAGCAATTAGCCGAATTATTGATATTAGTGGATGAGGGCGCTATCAGCAACACGGTTGCTAATCAAAAAGTATTCCCTAAACTAATTGAAAATCCAAATAAATCACCAAAAGCGATTGCTGAAGAAAACAATTGGTTGCAAGAAAGTGACACAAATGCATTGGATGAATTTGTTAGTCAAGCTTTAGCCAAATTTCCTGAAAAGGTAGAAGAATATAAAAGTGGTAAGAAAGGGCTTTTAGGACTTTTTATGGGTGAAGTAATGAAAATAAGCCAAGGAAAAGCAGACCCTAAAGTGGCCAACGAATTATTAAGAAAAAAATTAGAAGGATGATGAAAAAAAATAGTTGGATTTTATTTTTTGCACTAGCAAGTATTTTTGTTGCTTGTGGCAGTAGTAACCCTCAAAAAGCTTCCACTTCTGTTTTGAGCGGTCAAGTTGAAGGCTTAAATTCAAATCAACTTTATTTAATAGATTTAGCAAACCCCAAAAAGGGCCCTGTAGACACTGCCTTTGTTGATGAAAATGGAAATTTTGAATTTGACTTTAAGCCCAATTCAATTAGTTTCTATCGAATGAATCTGAGTGAAAATATAGCTGTTATTTTTCCAATTGAAAACGGCGATCAGATTACAATTAATGGGAACACTCAGAATACTGACGAACTAGAGGTTAAAGGAAGTGATAATGCGATTCAAATGATGGAGTTTAATCACTTTTTGTCTTCAATTAATCAAGAACAAGCTCAACTTAATAATGAGTTCCAGCAATATGCCAATCACCCCAATAAAGACTCAATACTACTTGTTTTTAGAAAGCGATTTGAAGAATTTGAAAATCAAAAAGCTGTAAAAATAAGAGAGTTAGTCAACAACAAACCTGGTCTTTTTGCAAACATTGCTTTAATGGAGCAACTTCCAGCAAGTGGAAAAGAAAACATAGAAACCTATGCAAAAGTTGATGAAGCACTTGCATCAAATTATGGCAATTCGCCCTTTTACCAAAGCTTTAACCGAAGAATGCAAGATGCATTGAGATTTGCACCGGGGACAGATGTTCCAGAAATTAATTTGCCAAACCCAGATGGAGAAATGGTGGCACTTTCTTCGTTAAGAGGAAAGGTTGTCTTAATCGATTTTTGGGCTTCATGGTGTAAGCCATGTCGCATGGAAAACCCCAATGTAGTAGCTGCATATCAAAAATACAAAGACAAAGGCTTTACAGTTTTTGGTGTTTCATTGGACAGAACTAAAGATGCATGGGTGAGAGCCATTGCTCAAGATAATTTAACTTGGACCCATGTTAGCGACTTAAAATTTTGGCAATCTGAAGCTGCTAGAGCTTATGGTGTAAGTGGAATTCCATTTGCAGTGCTAATTGACGAAAATGGTAAAGTGATTGGCAAAAATCTAAGAGGCCCTGCACTTCACCAAAAGTTAGAAGAAGTTTTAAACTAGCAAGTTGACAAATCTTAAGAGACAAAACATCTACTTTGCTTCCGACTTTCACCTTGGTGCTCCAAACTATGAAAGTAGTCGGAAACGAGAGGATAAAATTGTTGAATGGATGTCCTCGATTAAGGGAGACTGTAAAGAACTTTACCTTGTTGGCGACCTATTTGATTTTTGGTTTGAATATAAAAAAGCAATTCCCAAAGGATTTATAAGACTGCAAGCCAAAATTGCAGATTTTACAGATAGTGGCATTCCAGTAACCATTTTCACTGGCAATCATGATATGTGGATGTTTGACTACTTACCGAAAGAACTAGGCGTTGAACTCTACAGAAAACCCATTCGAAAAACTTTTTATGGAAAAGAATTTTTAATTGGCCATGGTGATGGTTTAGGACCAGGAGATCATGGATATAAATTCATTAAGAAAGTTTTTGCCAATCGATTATCACAATGGCTTTTTGCTCGCCTACACCCTAACTTCGGAATTGGACTTGCTGATTTTTGGTCAGGTAAAAGCCGAAATGCAAACCGTGGAGAAGATGAAAAATTTTTAGGTGAAGAAAACGAATGGCTAGCTATTTACTGTAAGGAATATCTTAAGAAAGAGCATATCGATTACTTTGTTTTCGGACATAGACATTTACCGCTTGATTTAAAAGTTGGAGAAAACAGTCAATATATCAATCTAGGTGAATGGATGAACTATCAAACTTATGCCGTTTTTGACGGAAGTAAATTAGAATTGAAAGAATGGGAATAGAGAAATTCTTTATTTACTACAAATGCCTTTCAATCAAATCCACCAATCGATTTGAGTATCCGATTTCATTATCATACCATCCTACTACTTTAACCATATTTCCAATTACTGATGTAAGCTGAGCATCAAACAAACTACTATGTGGGTTACCTTGCACATCAACGGATACAATTGGATCTTCTGTATAGGCGAGAATTCCTTTTAACTCTCCTTCTGCTGCTTTCTTAAATGCTGAATTAATCGCTTCAATACTCTTCGGATTTCTTACTACACATGTAAAATCAGTTAAAGAACCATCCGGAACTGGAACGCGAATTCCTGCACCTCCCAAGTTTCCATCCAAATGAGGAAAAATCTTGGTGATTGCTTTAGCCGCTCCTGTGGTTGTTGGAACAATACTTTCAGCGGCTGCCCTTGCTCTTCTTAAATCCCTGTGAGGAGCATCATGCAATTTTTGATCTCCGGTATAAGAATGAACTGTCGTTATATAACCACTTTCTATACCACATTCACGATCTAAAATTTTTACCAAAGGAGCTAATGAGTTGGTAGTACAGGATGCATTGGACAACACTTTTTCAGTTCCATCTAAAATATCTTCATTAATCCCTAAGACCACCGTTTTAATATCGTCATCTTTTGCAGGAGCAGATATGAGCACTTTTTTAGCTCCAGCTCTTAAATGCTTTTCTGCACTTTCTTTATCTCTAAATAGTCCCGTTGATTCAATAACTACATCAATCTCTTCTTTTTCCCAAGGTAAATTTTCAGGTAACTTTTCTTGATAAAGATGAATTTTATTCCCATTTACGATTAAGTCTTTTCCTTCAACTGAAATCTCACCATTAAATATTCCATGAACCGAATCATACTTGAACAAATGAGCTAAGGTTTTAGCATCTGCTAAATCATTAATGGCAACTAATTGCATATCTGACTTTTGCAATAAAACCCTTGCCGTCATTCTTCCTATTCGTCCAAATCCATTAATTGCAATTTTTTTCATCGTATATTTTCTTTTAAAATTAGACAATAAAAAAAGGGAGTAGTTCACAACTACTCCCCTTTTTCAAACCTATATAAAAACAAATTATGATCGTCTCTCAGCGGAAACGGTAAGCTTTTTTCTTCCCTTTTTTCTTCTGCTACTCAACACTTTTCTACCATTAGCAGATTGCATTCTGCTTCTGAATCCATGCTTATTTCTTCTCTTTCTTTTTGACGGTTGATACGTTCTTTTCATAGCTTTATGTGTTTCTCGAACAAACGGACGGCAAAAGTAGTAATTTTTTCAACAGTGAACCAAAAACTTTTATAGAAATTATTTTGTTTTTTCTGGCTCGTAAATGGATTGGCTAAATTTGACAAAAATTAGATGATATGGCTCGATTTGGTAGAAAAAAATCAGACGATGATTCACCAAAGAAAAAACTCACCAAAGCTTCACTGAAAAAGTCTTTGCGCTTATTTAAATATGTAAAGCCATATATGGGAACCTTTAGCATTGGCTTGGTCTTTTTGTTCTTGTCAAGCGGTGCATCCATGGTTTTTCCATACTTAACTGGTCAATTGGTAGATGCCGCTAACACTTCATTTATTGATCGAATCAATGAAATCGCTCTGCTACTTTTAGCAGTCTTCTTTCTAAATGCCATTTTTTCTTTCTTCCGAATTTATCTGTTTGCAATTGTCACTCAAAAAACCTTAGCAAGTTTGAGGCAAGCAACATACTACCAGCTCATTCGATTGAAGATGCAGTTTTTTTCTGAACGAAGAGTTGGAGAATTAAACAGCCGTATTTCTTCAGACATTTCATTACTTCAAGAAACTTTAACCACCACTATAGCAGAGCTAATCCGTCAAGTATTAATCATCGTAATTGGTGTTACCTTACTTACTTATTTATCGATTAAGCTCACTTTATTAATGTTAGCCTTAGTTCCAGTAGTGATTGTGGTTGCTGTAATTTTTGGTAAAAAAATAAAGTCACTTTCAAAACAAGCTCAAGATACCGTTGCTGACTCCAATGTTATTGTAGAAGAAACTTTACAAGCAATAGCAACGGTAAAAGCCTTTGTTAATGAGCAATTTGAATACTTAAGATATAAACAAAAAACAGATGAAATTATTGGCATTTCTTTAAAAGGAGCCATTTGGAGAGGAGCTTTTGCTTCATTTATCATCTTCTGTCTTTTTGGTTCCATCATCGCTGTAATTTGGTATGGAGTTATTTTGGTTCAAGACAATCAACTTTCCATTGGAGACTTATTTACTTTTATTCTGTATTCTGTTTTTGTAGGAGCATCTCTTGGAGGAATTGCCGATTTGTATTCGCAACTTCAGAAAGCGATTGGCGCCACAGAAAATTTATTAGAAATTTTTGATGAAGAGAAAGAAGAAGGAGAGTTGAAAGCAAATTCTACGAATGTTTCTCAAGGCACTATTCAATTCGACAATATTGATTTCTCGTACCCAAACCGACCTGACATTCAAGTATTAAAGAAATTAAGTTTTGAAATAAAATCGGGAGAACAAGTTGCCTTAGTAGGTCCTTCAGGTACCGGAAAATCTACCATAACAGCTTTAATCTTAAAATTCTTTGAAGTCAATAATGGCGAAATATTAATTGATGGAAAATCCATAAAATCGTATAATCTCAAAGATTTAAGGTCAGCAATGGCTATCGTTCCACAAGATGTAGTTCTATTTGGTGGAAGCATTTATGATAACATTTTATATGGAAACCCTGAAGCTACTAAAAAGGATGTTGAAGCTGCAGCCCAAAAAGCGAATGCCGCGGAATTTATTGAAGGCTTTCCTGAAGGATACCAAACCATTGTTGGAGAAAGAGGAGTTCAGCTTTCAGGAGGTCAGAGACAACGAATTGCAATTGCTAGAGCAATTCTAAAAAATCCGAAAATACTAATCCTCGATGAGGCTACCAGTTCACTAGATTCTCAATCAGAGCAATTGGTTCAGCAAGCTCTTGATGAGCTAATGAAAGGGAGAACATCATTGGTTATTGCTCATCGACTATCTACCATTCAAAAGGCAGATAATATTCTTGTTTTACAAGATGGTAAGCTGGTTGAATCTGGAAATCATGAAAAGTTAACTCAAAAAGAAGGAGGACTTTACAAAGAGTTAAAGGCCTTGCAAATGGGACATTAAGGTTTATAGATCGCAGTCACAAAACGATCTCTGCCAAACATATCTTGATGAAGCTTTACTTCTTCAAAAGCAGTATTAGTAAAAAGTTGACAAACTTCTTTTCCCAAATCTTCATGAATCTCCCAATACAAGCGGCCATTTGGTAAAAGCATTTGATCAGCTATGGCAATCATTCGGCGATAAAACAAAAGTGGCTCATCAAAAGGTGTTAGGGCAATTAAAGGCTCAAACTCTTTTACATGTGTATCTAATCCCTCAATTTCTTCTTGCTTCACATAAGGCGGATTGCTAACCACGACTTCGTATTTTTTAGGAGGTATTTGATTTAGAATATCCAATTCAAAAAAATTGACCTTAACACCTAAATTGGCTGCATTTTTTTGGGCAACTAGAAGTGCATCTTTGGAAATCTCACATGCATCAATTGAACTATAATTTCTTTCCAATGCAAGTCCAATGGGTATGCAACCACTTCCTGTGCCTATATCTAAAATGCTTGTTGTTGTTTCTCTTTCACGCTCAACAATTATCATAACCAATTCCTCAGTTTCTGCTCTTGGAATCAATACAGATTCATCTACAAAAAATGGATAGCCTAAGAAAATACTTTCTTGAATGATATAATCCAATGGTCTATTCTCTTTCAATTCTAGAAGTGCACCTTTAATTAGATTGACCTTTTGTTTGTCAACTTCTTCATTAGCTTTCAATTGAAGTCCTGCCCTATTTAAGTTTAGAAAATGTTCTGAAAGTATTCTTATATGTGCATCAATCTCACCTTCTGAAATAATTTCAGAAAGCTCCTTTCTGACACTTTGAATAAACTCTTTTACCTTCATGAAAGCCTTTGTTTAAGAGTGCCAAGTTAGGTTTTTATTCTACTTTTGACGCTATGCACAGCAAGGATGAATACTATATGCGAAGAGCGCTGCAGCTTGCCCTAAAAGGCAAGTTTTCCGTTGCTCCAAACCCAAGAGTTGGCTGTGTTATAGTTCATAAAAATGAAATTATTGGC
>CAJXFJ010000022.1 GCA_913052515.1 uncultured Flavobacteriales bacterium
TCTTCCAAAATTGCCTTGTGAATATTGATATGCTGATTTCTTTTCCACTTCAAATGATACAAACGAAATAGAAGTAAAGTATACAAAGGAAGCATGACAAAACTGTGCATTAGAAAAGGAATGTCATAACTTGGATGGTATAAGGCAGCAATCAAAAAAAGCGAATGCAGGAATACCTGAGCCAGAAAGAATTTGAAATAAGTTGCTTGTCGAATACTTGTAACATTGATTTCTTTTAAGATTAAAAAAGCGGTAAAGATTGCAGGTAAAATCAGCAAAGTGCTAACCAAAACAGCTAATGGAGCTAGAGAATCAAGCATGAATCAAAAATCAATTTCTTACCCTCAAATATAGCTTATTAATTAATTTTTTAAATCAGCTTAATTAACATGGCTAAGCAAATTTCTAATTCAATATTTTAGCCAATTGATTTTACTAGTCATATGAATAAGATTTGCTTTTGTATAGTTCAATTGCTTTGTATTTTCTTTACCCTAGACATAAGCGCATCTAAAGTAGACAGTTACTTGGATTCAGCCCATCAGCTATCCGGAATTGAGCGTTATCAATACTTCTGTCATCATTTGAGCGATATTAATGACTTTTATGTGGACACCATACTTTATTTCGCAGAACAAGCTGAAGAGGATCCAATTTATCAGAAATCCATACAACTACAAGGGTTAGTGGCACTTTTAAAAGCTAATCATGCAGTGGTTCAATCTAACTATTCAATTGGGATACCTTATGCAGAAGAAGCTATTGCTAAGCTGAGTAGATCAAATGATACCACCAATTTAGCGAGGGCTTACAATGAAATGGGAGCAATTTACAGTTACTTAGCTCAATTCGATAAAGCAGCAGAATCTTTTAATCAATCAGTTGAGCTAATTGATAAAGTTCAAGAACCAAAACTTTATTATAGTTATCGGATAAACTCTTTAAGTATTCTAAAGGTTTTTAACGAAGAGGAAGCACTAAAACAGTACAAATTGTTACTTCAAGAATGTAAGCTCAACTATCCTGCTTTTTTACCTAAAGTATATTATGCTTTGGTGTTGATATATAGTGATATGGTTCAAAAGGATTCACTTAACAAATACAGTGATTTAGCTATTAAATACAGTAAGTCATTGGGGGATAGTATCGGCTTATCAAGTACTTATAGCTCTTTAGCTTATTATTACAATCGTTTAGAAGAAGGGAAGATTGCATTACACTATGCTCAAAAAGCATTGCGATTAAGCCAAAAGACTGCCTTTCGAAATCAGGAAGTGAATGCTCTTTTTACCTTGTCTGCCGCTTACACCAACTTAAAGCAAACCGAAAAGGCTCTAAATGCAATTAATCGAGCAGATTCAATCATTCAACAACATCATTTAAACAGTCATGAAGAGCTGGTGGCTTTTGAACGCTCTAAACTTTATGCTAAACAAGCGGATTTTCAACAAGCTTATTTTTATTTAGATCAGTTTTTAAGTTTATATGATGAAAAGCGAAAAGCAGAACATGCCCAACAAATCAATAGCTTGCAAGAACAATTTAAAGCAAAAGAGAGAAGTCTAGAAATTGAAAAGCTAAAAGGGGAGAAAAAGGCAGAAAAACTTCGCAGTAGTAGACTCTATATTGGCCTTTTAGCTCTTTTTATTTTAAGTTTTAGTAGTACATATTATTTGGTTCAAAAGAGAAAAAAAGATAAAGTAATTGCTAGGCAAAAAAATGACATTTTGAAATTAGAACTTAAGGAACGACAAAGAGAAAAAGTGCAAATGAAAAAAGACTTGCAAAACAAAGGCAAGTTATTGGTTGAAAAGTCTATGCAACTTTCTGAGAAGAGTCAGTTTATAGATGAACTACAGGCAGAACTAAAGCCACTAGAGAAAAAGGTAGGAAGCGATGAAAACATTCGCAACATTAGACAAAAGTTGAAGCTAAACCAGAAGAGCGAGAAAGAATGGAAGGAGTTTCAAGGCTACTTTGACCAATTGCATCCCAATTTCTTTGAAGAGCTACAAACAGAAAGCAATCAGAAGTTAAGCAAGGCAGAGAAGAGGCTAGCGGCATTAATTGCCTTAGACATGGACAACAAAGCTTGTGCGGCACTTTTACATATTGCGTCTTCATCAGTTAAGATGGCTAAATACCGCCTAAAAAAGAAGCTGAACTTGGAAAGCTCAGCTTCTTTAGATCATTATATTAAAGCAAAGGTCTCTAAAGCTTAATGTTGCACCAAAACTTTATGGCTTTTATCTACCAAGCGGAGGTAGTAAATTCCATTCTCTATCGTCGACAAGTCAAGTTGAAACAGTTTTGAAGAGATTTTATGAAAATGAACCTTTACTTTTTGTCCCATTTGGTTTACAAACTGAATGTCATGGCTATTAACTGCTTCATCTGATTGCAGAAATAGACTTTCAGCTGCCGGATTTGGAAAAACTTGAAAGTTAGTATTTCTATTTTTTTGTTCTTGGATTGAGGTAGTGCTAATGTTGCTCAACAGCTGAATCTCAGCATTAGTCAGGGCACGGTTGTAAATTCGAAATTCATCCAATGCCCCGCGAAACTTATTGATGTAACCACTAGAACCTTGTGATAAAAAGCCCATTCGAATGGCTGCATTAGCCGTGTTGTAGTTGATGTTATTAGAAACGACGAAGTTTCCATTTAAATAGAGACTAGCAGTTGTACCATCATAGGTCACGGCTAGGTGATTCCATTGCTGCAAGGGAAATGAAAATTGCGAATGAATATCGTTTAAATAACCGATAATGATCATATCATGGTTCCCCAATGCTAAACCAAAACCTTGGTTGGGTTGACTGCGACCATGAAAAAATAAGAATTGATAATTATTGGAACCTGAAGCAGGCATTTGATTGAGTTTAAACCACAAACTATAAGATCGACTTGATGAACCATTTGGAATTTGAGAGGCGCCAGGAAAACTGATTGTAGGTAATGAATTTGCTGCTTGTAAATTTAAAGCTCCTTGTGATTGACTAAAGATATCTGTGGTTGTAGGAACAGCAGAAGAAGAAACCCAATCTAAGGAATTGTGTTGATCTGCTAAGCTGCCTTGTGTGAAGGTATAATATCCGACTAAACCATGTTGTAAATTTTGCCCGTGTAATAAGGTGCTGATTAGTAAACATGTTATGAATGTAATTTTTTTCATCTGATTTGTTTTTTAATTTAGGACTACAAATCTCAGATGACATAGACTTAGTTGATATTTTAATCGGTTTACAAATGGTCTACAGTTTTCATTTAAGGCTACAGGTGAGGTAATGTTTTAGTTAACTAAAATACTTATTTAACATAATATTAATTATAGGGCATTCTTCAAACTTGTGCTGAGCTTGACGAAGTAAACTCAGAATGACAATGTATGATAGTATTTTCTGTAATTCAGTGATTAGCTGAATTTATACATAATATCAGATATTGCGACAAACGACAGTTTGTTCAATATCGATAGATATTATGTTAAAGAAAATACTGCAAGCATTAAGGGTTATGTTAAAGGATTTACGGTTCGTCCAAAGAATCTCTTTTATTACTCAGTCCTTATGGTTAAATAAGTTCTGGTATTAAAGTTTTTTAGAATCCATATCATCTATTCTGATATTAAAAATTACAAGCTATACGATAACTAATAAAGCATTCTTACAAATACGCTCAGGAAATGCCATTATAAATAAACAGCTAATTTCTCTTTGAGGATTTCTTTCAATTCAGCGTTACCGTATTCATAATGGTCTTTGATGTTCAGCACTTTAATTTTACTACCATGATTTGTACCAAAGGTTTTTAAAATGGACTTCTTGTGTTTGTTTTCCATCACCAAGATTAGATCCGAATCATTGATTAACTCTTGATTGATATACTGTGTACCATACTGAAAACATAACTTTTGATTGGTTCCTGCCGAACCGTATGTATGTGTTGGCCATAAATCCATTGCCATTTCCTCTGCTGTAGCAGAACGATCTTTATTGGCCGAACAAACAAAAAGGACATGCATAAATATTATGTTAAATAGTAATGCTAATTTACTTTTTGGGAATGAATAACTCTTTTATGATGCCGACTAATGTTTTCTAAGTTTGAAATAATGGCTTTTTTATAAATACTATACCGTTGTTACTACTTATAACATCCTTTCTTATAGATTAGTTCTTTTTTTATGCTTGACAATGTTTTTATTTTCTAGCGTTACCCATCTATTAAAGAAAGGTTTTTTATTTGATGCATATTTTAAATTGCTACCCCTCCCCTTTTTACTTCTTTTCTATTGAACCCACCAATAATTGGTGCAAGCGTTCTTTAACGCTCCGTGATTGCCATTGTTAATGAGGATATACTTTTCATTTAAAACTGACTGATCAAGGTAATGTAAATACTCCTTGTTAAAGAAGGGTTTGTGGTTGGCAATCAATATTGATTCTAAACCCTCTAGCTTCACTCCAACCCTAAACCATCCACATAGTCAAAAATGGCTTCTATTTCACGGGCTGAAAGTGGCTGAATTGGCATCAACAATTTACTATTCTCATTATATACTTCAATAGCTTTTCTATCTCCTTCCTCAACCATTTTTTGAGAGTTTTGAGTAAATTGAATTAGCCAATCCATAGAATGTCTGCTTGTGGCACCATGTAAACCTGGAGCAACCAAATAATTGGTATATGGGGAATGACAACTTGCACAATGTTTATTGAACAACACTTCACCATTGAAATCTTCCAAGCAACAAGCAAAAGCTTTTTCTCTCAATTTATTGATAAATTGACGCTCTTCTCTTAAGCGCTTTTGACGCTTACTTTCTTTGTCAAAAAAGGCTTGATAGACCAAGTCAACTTTGATGCGATTTTCTCTTCTGTTCCAAAAATCACCCTTTAGCTTTTGGCGCAATTCCTTTTCTGAAACCAAGACAGGATTAAAAGTCAAAAGTGCAGGAACATCCTTAGATACCTGAAAGACTTGTTTTTCAAAATAAATCTGCTCTCCTTTGTAGGCAATCACAATGGCATCAGCCATTTGCTCATTCCACATCAACAAATATTTATCTTCATTGTAGCCTCGATTAAACAAGATTTGATTGTCTGAAATCATGGAAAATAGACTATTGATCTTGTTGTTTACTATATAAGTATGTACCCGGTCAAACTGATCACCTTGGCTAACGGTAATTTCCAAAATAAACTTCTCCAAATCTTCTATATAAATGGCTCCTTTGTACCATCCAAATTCGGTCAATTCAAAGCCGAACTTATGCATGCGATAACGCTCTCTTGCTCTCAGCAATTCCGTGTATTCTTCTCTTTTCTCTGCTGCTATTTTATCTTTCTTTTCTTTGGCTTCCTTAGCCTCTCTTTTCAAATGGGCTAACTCCTTTTTGATTCGGTCCAGTTTTCTTTTATAATAAGCTGCCAGTTGAACTGTTTGTTTGCTTTGCTTCACCTTGGTTAATCGCTCTTTTGAGAAATTTTGAAAGCTTTCATACATA
The DNA here is from genome assembly GCA_913052515.1 of uncultured Flavobacteriales bacterium. Next base: position 5,510 of record CAJXFJ010000022.1, read on the forward strand.
GCATGCGACTCCCCTAACTTTTTAGCTGCCATCGCATCAATCTCCCATAAGTTTCTGTCAAAATTTTCAATATAGAGCTGAAGTAAGTCATTGTCGCAAGACTTAAAAATGGCTTGCAAACGTTCTTCAAAAGCACGGGTAGCAAACAAGCTGCCGGCAAACTTTTTAGTTCTTAAGGCTTTGATGCTAGCTGGATCTATGCCGCAAGGTAAAGTGTCAGCTGCCAGGTCATGGGTTTTATCAACTAATTCACCCATCAGATTGTTCTCCAAATCAATAGGCACAGCACTAACTTGTTGTATTGCTCCTTGATGAAACAAACTGTAATAAAGACTATCTACTAAATCATCTGTGGCTTCTGTGTAAGAGCGAAAAGGCATACCTTCTCCTACCGCTTTTTCAAAGCCTTCTGGCAGGTAATCAATCAAACTCATGTCTACGGGTACTAGAAACTTCTCAGCCGATTGAGATTCTTCCCAAATGAATTGACCTTCCTCATTTTTCTCACCTTTAAAAATCAATACTTCTCCCCTTTTACCTTGGGGAATAGACTTTTCAATATAGATGGGATTTTGTTGATTAACCAACAATGCTTGGCCATTTTGAGAGGCATTAAGGAAAAACACCCCTTTTGACTCCAACAATTGTTTAGTAGATTGAGAAGTAATGCCCGAAAGCAAAAACTCATCTAAGCCTTCAGGTTCTGCTAATTCGATTTGAATTTTTCCACTAACTACTTGGCCATTTTTGTCTGTAAAAGCCTCTTTTGGAATTTGAATTATCGTTCCCTTTTTACCTTCAATAATGGTATCACTTTCTGTTGAAATTTCAAAGAATTGGCTTTCCACCATGCTATCTTTAAAAGGATCATCAGCCTTTGATTTAGAAATGGAACTTTTCCCACTTCTTCGATTTGTAGCTTGTTCACAGGAAGTAAAAAAAATAAACAGGGAGAGAAAGAGATAAAGTGCCTTCATAAAAGTGGGTGTTAGTAGGTAAAGGTAGGGAAAGAATAAGGCTTTGTGATTACCCTACTCCACTTTTAAAAGCAATTTGAGTTTAGCATTTACAACTAATTAGAAGAGCCATCTTTCAATTCGAAAATTACTTCAATTAACATTTCACTCAATCAAATTTGAAAGACCTTAAGAAAATTTCAGAAATTCTTGAAGTAGATATTCGAAAACTATTGGTTTCGACTAAAGATTACTGTATGTTTATTAAAAATACATATTTTGAATAGATTAGTTCTTTTATCAACTATCATTTTTGTTCATTCGCATTTATATTCTCAAAACGACTATAGACCAGGAAATTTTATAATTGAACCAGCACCTGAGAGAGCTTGGATTAAAGGTGCAAAAAAAATAACTACTTACAAAGTAATTAATTCTGACAGTCTATTGATTAAATCCACTTTTAGCTTTACTAAAGATGGCTTAATGCTAAATTGCTCTATGTATGATTATGAATATGGACATAATAGCATAGATTGGGATTTTACTTACAACGATGACAAAATAGTAAAACAGCTGAAAATTGGAGGGGATGGATTTGAACACCATTATGATGAGAAAAGTCGTGTAATCAAGACAAAACGATGGAATTTCATGGGAGATACAACAATCACCTGTTGTTATCATTATTCGGGTAAAAATGTTAGCTATCTCATTGACCCAAGTGGTGATACTATTGAACACTATAGTTATAATGAAAATAATCAGTTATTAAGCGTATATTATAAAAAACAAGAGATACGCAGATATGAATACGACCAATATGGAAATCTTATTAAAGAATTTAATTCTTTAGAGAATTATTTAGAAAAGACTCATCAATACGACAGTTTAAATAGGTTGATTGAAACAAAAGCATTTGTGGATAGGAAATACTTATTAGGTATTCATAGCTATAAATATGATAAAGAAGGACGAACTATTGAGTATACGGAGTTAGACCATAAGAAAAAGGTATTTAAAATATTGCTTTATCAATATTTGGATGAGTCCTCAATTCTTGAGATTTATTATAAGAAACGAAAGAGAAAAAAAAGAAAGCCAGACGAAATTTACGCTATTAAGTATGAGTTTTGGTAACTTACGACTCCCCCACTATTCTTTCAAAAACTGTTTTTGGAGTTTAAATGGTTTTGTCTCGTCTTGGTTGGGATAAGTCGAGAACTCTAACGTCTATTTGATATTCCTTTCCTGATTGGGTTATAACAAAGGCTAATACTTCTGTTTCTTTAAAAACATGGATTTTATGAGTAGAAAAGCCCTTTCAAGATTAGTTATCATTATTTGTATTTTAAATAGTTGTAATAACTAAAGGCCCCGCCAAAATGCACTATTTCCTTTTTCTCTCTATCATCATCTTTTCTTGGTTTTTTTGTTTTCATTTCTTCGGGTAGAATTTTTTTTAATCTTGCGACTCTTCTTTTTCTATTCTTATCAAGTCTTCTCATTTGAGAACGAGCTATAAAATTATCTTCAACTAATTTGAATCCATTTGTCCAGCAAAGACCACTTTCATTTATTGATTTATGGTTATGCATCTGAACTCTACCAACAGACATAGCTATTAATCTCTCTTCTGCACTTTTTAATATTTTTCTCTTACTCCATCTACCATCAATTGTATAACTTTTAATATCTCTTCCTTTTCTGCCTAAAGACTTATGAATTCTATTAATCTCTTTTCCTTGTTTTTTAATTTCTTTTCTTATTGAGTCTTTTCTTATTCTAATAAGACCGTCATACCTAATTTGATAACCTACAAATGCAACCCAAGGAACATTTTCTTCACCTTCATATTTGTTTCCCCAATAAAAAGGTTCTTTTGATTTTTCCTTCCAAAAAGCAATAGCGTTCTCTCTAACCTTATAATTTTTAATTTTTTTTGGCTCGTGATAGATTAATAAATTGTCTTTAATTGCATTTTTATAAATATCTAGGCCTTTATTGCATAAATCAGAATCCGGATGCATAAGTACCATATCATCACAATATCTTACATAAAATATATTTGCATCGACTTCTAGTACCTTCTTGTCGACCTCATGCATTATTAAATTAGCAATGAAACATGATATGGCATTCCCTTGGGGAACACCTATTCTATTATCATTAACATACTTTTCTCCATACTCTTTAATAAGAATTTCTTTGACCCATTTGAACTTCCCTCTTTTAATATCTCGATCTTCGAACCAACAATCTGATTCATTAATTGGAAGAACATCTACATTAAATGCGAAGGATTCGAGGAATGAACAAAATACACTCCTTGCTAATGGAACTGTATCAACACCTTTCAGTAGCATTTCCTTTACTAATTTATCGTACTTCTCTAGAATCAACTTATGGCTAACTGTGTCAAAAAACTTGGCTATATCACATTCTGAAACCCAAACTCTTTTATTCTTCTTTTTGTATTTAAAAATTTCAGAAACAGCATCATGGTGGTTTTTTACTTTGCCATCTTTATCTGCAGCTCTGAAAGCAAATGAGTTATCAACAAAAAAAGAATCGAATGTCGAGATTAAATATTTAGAGGTCAATGAAGTTATTATTCTATCTTCCAAATCATATATAGCAATCGGTCTATAAATTATTTGTTCGTCTCTACCTATCTTTTCTACCTTTTTCTTTAAACCATTAATTTGAGGTGGCTTTATTCTATAAGAACCATCATTAATAGATTCAAGCTTACTTCTAATATCTTGACAAAACTTTGTTAGTTCTATGAACCAATCTTTTACTTCCTCTCCTGATTCTTCTTTTCTTTTTTCTTTTAAATAAGTTTTATAAATTCTTACTTCATTTCTTTTCAAACTATCGTGGTAGAAATCTTTTCTCTCTTTTTTGGTCAACTTTACCCAGGCTCTCCTCGAAGGAAGAATTCCTTGAAGAAAAGTAAACTCAATATCTTTTTCAGGATCTATTTCACACCTGTCAGCTTCCTTATGGGAGCTAATATTTCTCATCATATGCTTTTTATGGCGTGCAAATGAATGCTTTGCTCTACATTTACATAAAGACTTTACTATTCTTTTATCAGTGAAAAATTTTTCCATAAAAAAAATGCGTAGCCGTAATTTAATGATTGAGAACATTGAAAAGGTACATACAAATACCCTGTCACTCTGTTTCGGGAGATTAGAGTTATATTACTGTTTCGGTATTTTCGCGAAAAACCTACTAATACCTATGTCATAAAAGACAATCCCGTTTCACTTTTTTTACTCTAGCTACGCGTTTTAAAATTACTTTATTTTATCTAACTTTCGAAATATGAGCAGTATTGTTACCAAGTTCAAAAGAACCTACTTAAAAGAGTATTATCACATTGATATTCTTAAAGAGATGGAACTGACGAAAAGTGGATTTTATGCAAATGAGATTAATACGTGCAGAAGCTATTACAGCGAAGGAAATATAACAAAGTATAAGGAGCATAAATCGGAACTACCCGCAGTTGCATTTTGTGGTAAGTTCGAAAATGGTCATTCGTTAAAAAACTTAGTTAGTTATAATAGCTTAATGATTTTGGACATTGATGATTTAGACCCTTTAAGCACACTGAAATTAAAGCAAGAGTTATCACAAGATGATTTTGTAATGGCATTATGGTTATCTCCATCAGGAGTTGGACTAAAAGGGTTAATAAAAGTATTGGGCGATCAAAACACTCATAAGGCCCTATTTAAGTCAATTAGCGATTACATCCTCACAACTTATAATCTAATTCTAGATAAAAGTGGCTCAGATATATCAAGGTTATGTTATGTTTCTTATGACCCTGACCTATATCTTAATATTGATTCAAAAGTATATGAAGATGAAGAAGCAATTAAAAGTCCAAAAGATTCTAAATTGAATAAAAAAATACCAAAAAAAGATAACTCTGAGATTTTAAAATTGAGTGATTCTATAACTTACAAGGAAGGTTTAAATAGACCACTTGATAGAAAAACTATAACAACAATTATTAAATACTTAAAGAAGAGAGGCAAATCAATTACATCTACTTATGAAGATTGGGTTAAAGTTGCTCTAGCAATTTCAAATTCATTTACTTTCGATATTGGTCACAAATTGTTTTTAGAATTGTGTCGACTAGATGGAAGTTTGCATGATGAAGTTAAAAGCTTAAACCTTATTACGAAAATGTATAACACCAATAAACCTAATAGTTCAAATTACATTACATTTTCAACACTTGTTTTTTTAGCACAAAAAAGTGGATTTAAAAGATAAACTGATACTAAACCCACACACATTTAGCTTATCAACCAAAAGAGTGTTGTCTCACGGCAAGTTAGTATTAGTGTTCGTAAACTCCTTTCAGTCGTTTCCATGCTTTTACCAGAATTTAAGAGAGAATAATTTACTTTCTCTCCCCTATAAAATTTATATACTTTTAAGCCCTTAAATTACTACTATGATTAAAAAATTACTTACTCTACCTCTTTTTCTAAGTGCTTTATGGCTTACGGCTCAACGTCTTCCTACCGATGCAGTGGTGATTCCATTCAGTTCTTCCTACAACAATCAAGGAACGTATCATGGTCTTTTTCCATTAAATGGTTCTGTTTATTCTGCTCGTCATGCAACACTTGTTACCCATGTTGGTGGCTTGGCTGGGGATGCGATTGTAGAAAAAA